>NZ_LEKR01000034.1:0-50290 GCF_001580555.1 Stenotrophomonas sp. DDT-1 | reverse complement strand
TTCTCATACTGCACGTTGACCAGTGCATGGAAGCGGTCATCCTTGGAGTTGAAACCGCGTGCGCCGCTGAAGCGGAAGCTGTTGCCGCCTCCTTCGCTGTAGGCACCGCCGCGCACATTGAGCACGCCGCCATCCATGCGCTCCTTGAGGATGATGTTGACCACGCCGGCGATCGCGTCCGAGCCGTACAGCGACGACTGGCCACCCGGCAGGATCTCGATGCGCTCGACGATGTCGATCGGGATGCCGCTGATGTTGTTGAAGGTATCGCCGCCGTTGTACAGCGCCGGATACGAGAGCATCGGGCGGCCGTTGATCAGGTACTTGGTATAGCCCGGGCTGAGGCCGAACATGCCCGCCGCTTCGGCGCCCTGGGTGAAGGATGCGGAGGTCTGGCCACCCTGCAGGCCGCCCGTGGACAGCGAGGACTGCTGCAGGACATCGGCGACGCTGGTGAAACCGCGGGTCTGGATATCCTCGGCGGTGACGGTCAGGACGGGCGTGTGGTTCTCGATCTCGGTCTGCGGAATCAGCGACCCGGTGACGGTCACACGATCAAGCTGGGTCGGCGCATTGCCGTCCTGGGCCAGGGCGGTGCCGGAGGCCAGGAGGGTGCCGAGCAGGGCGAGGGTCAGAGGGTGGCGCGAGAGCGTGGAACGTTGGCGAGACATGGTGGATCCCCGTAGTGAGCAATGTCTTGGCGGCGCATTCCCTGCGCATTAACAATTCGTTCAGTGTGACTCCATTCAGGTCGACCGTAACACGTCGTTAACGCTGCCAACACAGGGCTGTCACATCAAGGTGCCGTTGGGAGATGAAAAAACGCTTCAGAATCAATGGATAAGGCGATTTGTTTTGGCATGTTTCAAAAGTTTGCGGCGTGCAAGGGAGCATGTCGGCATGGCGGATATGCCTTGTAGATCAATGCGTTGCCTTGGATCAGCGCTGCCGGGAACCTGGATGTTTGTGCGTTGTGGATCACACTTTCTGCTACAGGCCGGACAGGGAGCGGGCAGTGGTGCAAAAAAAAGGCCCCGCCGAAGCGGGGCCTGGTCCAGACACGCGGTCCGGAATACGACGGGATCAGAAGTCGTACTTGACCTGGGCCGAGATCTGACGGCCGTAGACGCTGTAGAAGCCGTCGTTGAACGGGGTCGATTCGTTGCCCGGGTAGTTGTAGCGCTGGCCTTCCGGCAGCTTGTTGAACACGTTGTTGACCATCAGCGACAGGGTCAGATCGTCCTGTGCCTGGTAGTTCAGGCTCATGTTGTACGTGGTGTACGAGCCCCACTTGCCGGCCTTGGCGCCGGAGGAGTGGACGTAGTCGTAGCTGCGGCCGGTGTAGGCCAGGTAGTTCGGGGTGCTGCCGACGTAGTTGGCGTACACGGTGGTGGTGAACTTGGAGATGGCCCAGCCCACCGACACGTCGCCGCGTACCTTGGCGAAGTTGTCGTAGTACCACATGTTGTACGGATCGCTCAGCAGGTCCAGCTTCTGCGCACCCGGCAGGGCCACCACTTCACGCTTCAGCATGTTGGTGTAGTTGCCGGAGAACATCAGCGAACCGAAGCGGCCCAGGTCCTGCTGGTACTTGGCACCGACGGTCACCGCTTCCAGGTTCTGGCTGGCCACGTTGAGCTTCGGGGTGTACACGCGGGTCAGGTTGCCACCGGCGTCGCGGGTCACCCAGTCGGTCACGTTCTGGCAGCTGGCCGAGGTGTTGTTCGGCAGGCCGTTGCGGCACTGGTACTCGGCCAGCAGCAGCTGGTCGGTGCTCAGGGTCTTGACCTCGTTCTTGATCTTCCAGTTGTAGTAGTCGACCGACAGCGAGAAGTTGCTCACCGGGGCCCACACCACGCCTGCGCTCCACACGTCGGCGGTGATCGGCTTCAGGTCCGGGTTGCCGGACTTTTCGCTGTACACCGAGGTGGTCTTGTAGAACGAGCAGGCTTCGTCACGCAGCGCGTAACCCATCTGGCTGCAGCGGTAGTAGTCGTTCTGGCCGGAGGCGAACGAGCCGCTCATGCCCTGGAAGGCATCGGACAGGGTCGGCGCGCGGAACGCGGTGCCGTACTTGCCGCGCAGCAGCAGGCTTTCCACCGGACGGTATTCCAGGCCGATGCTGTAGGTGGCCTTGTCGACGGTCTTGTCGGCGATCTTGAAGGCGTCATAGCGGCCCGAGGCGCTGATGGTCAGCGACTCGAATACCGGCATGCGCAGTTCGCTGGTCACCGCGTAGTTGCTGCGGTGGCCGGCACCGGCCACGGCGGTGGCGCCCCAGGCGTTGCCATCGACGAAGGCCTGGTCGGGCGAGTAATCCCAACCTTCGCTGCCGCCTTCCAGCACCACGGCCAGGCCGGCGTCGCCGCCCGGCAGGGAGAACAGCGAACCGTTGGTCACCTGCACGCGACCCAGGTTCTGCCAGGTCTTGCTGCGATGGGTGCCATAGCCGGTGAAGCTGGCGAACTGGTCCGGGGTGATCGGCGAGTAGAAGGCGGTGTAGTTCGGGTTGTAGATGCCGAAGCCATCAGCAGTGGTGCCCAGGCGCGGGCCCAGCACGGTGTCGCCGAAGAAGCCTTCGATCTTGTCCTTCCAGCGCGCGAAGCGGTTCTGGTCCAGACGGTATTCGCCGCGGGTGAAGCTGGCGCTGTAGTCCCAGTCGCCGACCATGCCCTTGCCGCCCAGGGTGACCTGGTAGGAACGGCTCTCATCGGAGTTCAGGATGTTGTTGTAGTGGCCCGGGCCGATTTCTTCCGGCGCGAAGGCGCGCTGCAGGTTCACGACCTTGCCCAGGCCCTGGTCGTAGAAGCCGCCCATCACCGACTTGGTGCCCCACCACAGGGCGCTGGAGCCGGAGGTGAACTCGGTCTTTTCCTTGCTGTACAGCACGTCGGCGAACAGCTGGAAGTTGTCGTTCACGTCGAAGGTCATCGACGAGTAGAACTGGCCGCTGTTCTTGCCGTTCTTCAGGGTCTTGTAGCCGGCGCTGTACACCGAGCCGCACGATTCGCCCGATGCACGCTTGCCGACGGTGGTGGTGCCGTCGTACAGGCCTGCCACGTTGGCGCAGCGGGTCGGGTCCATCATGTACAGCTTGTTGTCGGCGTTGCCGATGACGGCAAAGTCGTTCGACGGAAGCTGCGCGGTGTAACCGACCGGGTTGTTCTGCTTGGTGATGTCACGCTGGTAGCCCCAGATCGGGCTGCCGTTCTCGATCTGCACGTTGACCAGCGCGTGGAAGCGGTCGTCGAACGCGTTGAAGCCCTTGGCGGCGCTGAAGCGGATGTTGCCGCCACCACCTTCGGTGTAGGTACCGCCACGGATCGACATCGTGCCGCCGTCCATGCGTTCCTTCAGGATGATGTTGACCACGCCGGCGATCGCGTCCGAGCCGTACAGCGACGACTGGCCGCCCGGCAGGACTTCGATGCGCTCGACGATGTCGATCGGGATGCCGCTGATGTTGTTGAACGACTCGCTGCCGTTGTACAGCGCCGGATACGAGAGCATCGGGCGGCCGTTGATCAGGTACTTGGTGTAGCCCGGATTCAGGCCGAACATGCCGGCGGCTTCGGCGCCCTGGGTGAACGCACCCGAGGTCTGGCCGCCCTGCAGGCCGCCGGTCGTCAGCGATGACTGCTGCAGCACTTCAGCAACACTGCTGAAGCCGCGGGTCTGGATGTCTTCGGCGGTGATGGACATCACCGGGGTCTGGGTTTCGACCTGGGTCTGCGGGATCAGCGAACCGGTGACGGTGATCTTGTCCAGGTTGGTCGCCTTGTCCTGGGCCATTGCCGGGGAGGCGGCCATCAGAGCGGAAAGCAGGGCGACGGCGAGCGTGTTGCGACGTGCGGTATTGCTGACGTGTTTCATGTAGTTCCAATGGAGAGCAAAAAACAAAAACGGCACTGCGCATGCGCCATCGCGCGGGCCGCAACAGCGGGCTCCGCAGCTCAAAACAGTGCTGATCGAACGTAACATGAACTTAACAATCTGTGCACGAATCCGTCGCAATCCTGAATTTCAGTCAGGTTACGTCCAGCTTGTATGATGCTGGGTTATCCCCCTGACTCCGCCGGTGCTCGTTGTGAACAGTTCTCCCCGCCGTCCCCATGCCAGCCAGGTCCAGAAGGGACTTACGCCGCATGCCCGCATCCGCAATGTCATCGCGGTCGGTTCGGGCAAGGGCGGCGTCGGCAAGTCCACCACCTCGGTGAACCTGGCCGTGGCGCTGCAGCAGCTCGGTGCGCGGGTGGGCGTGCTCGACGCCGACATCTACGGCCCCAGCGTGCCGGCCATGCTGGGGCTGTCCGGCCGCCCGGAAAGCCCGGACAACAAGAGCATCGAGCCTCTGCGTGCGTTCGGCGTGGACACCATGTCGATCGGCTACCTGATCGAAGAAGACACCCCGATGATCTGGCGCGGCCCGATGGCCACCTCGGCGATGACCCAGCTGTTCAACGATACCCTGTGGGACGACCTGGATTTCCTGCTGATCGACCTGCCGCCGGGCACGGGTGACATCCAGCTGACCCTGACCCAGAAGATTCCGCTGGCCGGTGCGGTGATCGTCACCACGCCGCAGGACATCGCCACGCTGGATGCGAAGAAGGCGCTGAAGATGTTCGAGAAGGTCGAGGTGCCGGTGCTGGGCATCGTCGAGAACATGGCGGTGCACACGTGCAGCAGCTGCGGGCACATCGAGCACCTGTTCGGCGAGGGTGGCGGCGAGCGCATGGCCGCGCAGTACGGCGTGCCGCTGCTGGGGTCGCTGCCGCTGCAGATCGGCATCCGCGAGCAGGGCGATGCAGGCACGCCGATCACCGTGGCCCAGCCGGATTCGGCACCGGCCCAGGCCTATCGCCATGCCGCGCAGCGCCTGATCGAGGAAGTCGGCAAGCGCCCGCGGGCCTCGATCCCGATCCTGTCCTCGCTGCTGTAAGTGCCGGGGCAGGGGCCGCCGGCGCAGGCCGGCCCCCTGCTAGAATCCTCGCGCCCCCTCGTACCCCCAGGACAAAGCATGAGCATCAAGAGTGACCGTTGGATCCGCCGCATGTCCGAGCAGCACGGCATGATCGAGCCGTTCGAGGCCGGGCAGGTCAAGCAGGCCAACGGCCAGCGCATCGTCAGCTACGGCACGTCCAGCTATGGCTATGACGTGCGCTGCTCGCGCGAGTTCAAGGTGTTCACCAACATCAACTCGACGATCGTCGATCCCAAGCATTTCGATCCGGGCAGCTTCGTGGATATCGTCGGCGATGAGTGCATCATCCCGCCGAACAGCTTCGCGCTGGCGCGTACCGTGGAGTACTTCCGCATCCCGCGCGATACCCTGGTGGTGTGCCTGGGCAAGAGCACCTACGCGCGCTGCGGCATCATCGTCAACGTGACGCCGCTGGAGCCGGAATGGGAAGGCCACGTCACCCTGGAATTCAGCAACACCACGCCGCTGCCGGCGCGCATCTACGCCAACGAAGGCGTGGCGCAGATGCTGTTCTTCCAGGCGGCCGCCGATGACATCTGCGAGACGTCGTACCGCGACCGTGGCGGCAAGTACCAGGGCCAGACCGGCGTGACCCTGCCGCGGACCTGAAGATTGCAGGCGATTTGTAGAGCCGAGCCATGCTCGGCTTCAATGCAGGGCAGCCGAGCATGGCCCGGCTCCACATGAAGGAAGGCGGTGCAATGCGCCGCCTTCCTTATTTGCCGCGACCGAACAGCATCGCGATGCCGACACCCACCAGGGCCACCGGCCACCAGGTCAGCAGCAGCTTGGACAGGTTCAGGTGCGTCCAGCCGAGATTGCTGGCGAGCATGAACAGGCCGATCAGGATCAGCAGGACGGCGGCAACGAGGTTGAATCGCATCGGGTCGGCGAAGGCTCAGGACAGGGCCGGATATCCTAGCCGTTCCTTCCAGTAGGCGACATGCTGGTCCAGCGCCGCCGGCTCGTAGCGGTGCGCCGGGCCGCTGCCCCAGACCGGGCCAGGCCAGGCCGGATCACCGTCATGGCGGCCGATCACATGGAAATGCAGCTGGCGCACGATATTGCCCAGCGCCCCGATGTTGATCTTTTCCACCCCGTCGGAGCCCTTCAGGGCCTTGCAGGCGCGGTTGAGCTCGGTGCGGAGCTTGTCCTGCTGCTCGCCGTCCAGCTCGATCCACTCGGTGACCCCGGCCAGGCGCGGTACCAGCACCAGCCAGGGGAATCGTTCGTCGTTCATCAGCCGCACTTGCGACAACGGTCCTTCCGCCACCAGCACGCTATCGGCGGCCAGGCGTGAATCGAGTTCGAATTCGCTCATCCAAGATGCTCCGAGAAGAAGTCCAGGGTGCGTTGCAGCGCCAGGGCGGCGCTGTCTGGATCATACGCATGTCCGACCTCCCGGTTGAAGGCATGATCGGCCGGATAGACGTAGGTGGTCATCTGCGGCAGCTTCTCGCGGTGGGCCTGCACGGCTTCCGGTGGGATGCTGCGGTCCTGGGCGCCGAAGTGGAAGATCACCGGTGCCTTGGGTGTCTCATCGAGGAACTGGACGTTGCGGGCGCCGTAGTAGCTGACCGACGGCAGCCCCAGGCGCACTGCGGACAGCATCGCCACCGTGCCACCCCAGCAGTAGCCGACGGTGCCCACCTTGCCGTAAGGGGCCAGCCGGGTGGCCGCCGCACGTACCACTTCCAGTGCCCGCTCCATGCCCAGCGCGCCGACCCGTTCCAGGCCCTGTTTCACGCCGTCGGCGTCGTAGGGCAGCGCGTCCGGATCGGCGTCGGGGCCATCGAGCAGGTCGAAGAACGAGGGCGCCAGCACCGCATAGCCTTCCGCCGCGAAGCGCTCGGCCACGCTGCGGATATGCGGATTGGCGCCGAAGATTTCCTGCACCACCACCAGGCCGCCACGCGCGGTGCCTTCCGGCAGGGCCTGCCAGGCCCGTACCGGGCCGTGATGCGTATCCAGGGTGATCCACTCGGCCATCGTCATCTTCCTCGTTGCTGGAAACAGAACTGCATTGTCGGTGCTGCGCCGGTTAGCGCGGCGTCAGTGGCTGTGCCGGATCGGTCGGCTGGGCATTCAGAGCGCGGCCGCCAACCCCGGTATACTGGCGCCCTTTCAGGCCCCGGCCCCCAGGAACCCCTGCCATGGCGGCAGGGGCCCAGGCCCCCAGAGTCCCGCGATTTCCATGTCCCAGCTGAACCCCAAAGTCGGCTTCGTCAGCCTTGGCTGCCCGAAGGCCCTCGTCGATTCCGAGCGCATCCTCACCCAGCTCCGCTCGGAAGGCTACGACATCGTCCCGTCCTACGATTCGGCCGACGTGGTGGTGGTCAACACCTGTGGCTTCATCGATTCTGCGGTGACCGAGTCGCTGGACGCGATCGGCGAGGCGATGAACCAGAACGGCAAGGTGATCGTCACCGGTTGCCTGGGCAAGCGCCCGGAGCAGATCCGCGAGGCGTACCCCAACGTGCTCGCGGTGTCCGGCCCGCAGGATTACCAGAGCGTGATGGAAGCGGTGCATGAAGCACTGCCGCCCAAGCACGATCCGTTCGTGGACCTGGTGCCCGACTACGGAATCAAGCTGACCCCGCGGCACTACGCGTACCTGAAGATTTCCGAGGGCTGCAACCACAAATGCAGCTTCTGCATCATTCCGTCGATGCGCGGCAAGCTGGTTTCGCGCCCGGTCGACGAGGTGCTGCGTGAAGCCGAGCGCCTGGTGCGTGGCGGCGTGCGCGAGCTGCTGGTGGTTTCGCAGGACACCTCGGCCTACGGCGTGGACGTGAAGTACGCAGAAAAGATGTGGCGCGACAAGGCCTACCAGACCCGTTTGAAGGCGCTGTGCGAAGGCCTGTCGGAGCTGGATGCGTGGGTGCGCATGCACTACGTCTACCCGTATCCGCACGTGGACGAAGTGGTGCCGCTGATGGCCGAGAACCGCATCCTGCCGTACCTGGATATCCCGTTCCAGCACGCCAGCCCGCGCATCCTGCGCCTGATGAAGCGCCCCGGCGCGGTGGAGAAGACCCTGGAGCGCGTGCAGAACTGGCGCCGTATCGCGCCGGACATCACTGTGCGTTCGACCTTCATCGTCGGCTTCCCGGGCGAAACCGAAGCCGAGTTCGAGGAACTGCTGTCGTTCCTTGACGAAGCGCAGCTGGATCGCGTCGGTGCGTTCGCTTACTCGCCGGTCGAGGGTGCCACCGCCAACGACCTGCCTGACGCCGTGCCGGAAGAGGTGAAGCAGGAACGCCTGGCCCGTTTCATGGAGAAGCAGGCGCAGATTTCCGCCGCGCGCCTGGAAGCCAAGATCGGCACCGTGCAGCAGTGCCTGGTCGACGCCATCGAAGGCGACATCGCCGTGGCCCGCTCCAAGGCCGATGCCCCGGAGATCGACGGCCTGGTGCACATCCAGAATGCCGACCAGGTGCCGCTGCGCGTGGGCGAATTCGTCGACGTGGAGATCACCGAGAGCGACGAGCATGACCTGTACGGTGACGCGCTGGCGGCCACCCCCCGTCCGGCGTTCGACCTCAAGGTGCTGTGATCGCAGCGACGGCCGCCACCGGCAACGGCGGCGGTTCACGGCGCTTCGTACCGCCGCCACGTGCGGCGGTAGCTGCACGGCGGTTCGAGCACCCGCTGTTTGCCGGGCTTCAGGACTTCCGTGACCTGCTGGACGGCACCGCATGGCCGTCCATCGCGGCGCTCGATGCACGCCTGGCCGTGCCTGGCAAGCGCCTGGTTGAACAGGACGCCGCGCTGCTGGCCGATGGCCTGCACTACGAAGTGCGTATCGCGCAGGGACGCATCGCCACCCGTGCCGGCAACTGGCACGACCTGTTCAATGCGCTGGTGTGGGCCTCACAGCCGCAGCTGAAGCGAGCGCTCAACGTGCGGCAGTGCCTGCATATCGAGGCGATGCCACCCGGCCAGCGCAACCGCGCGCAGGCCGCCTTGACCCAGTTCGACGAAACCGGCGTGATCGTGCGTGTGCGCGATGACTCACTGCTGGCTGCCTGGGATGCACACGACTGGCCCGCGTTGTTTGACCCGGTGAACTGGCAGAGCGGTGACATCGCCATCACTGTGGTATTCGGGCATGCGCTGATGGAACAGGCACTGCTGCCGGGGCGATTGCTGGTCGGCAAGTGCGTGGTGGTGCAGGGCGATGCCGATGCTGCCTGCGTTGACGTGATGACTGCGGCCATTGCCGAGGGCAGGGCAGTGACCGATCCGCTGCAGCTGCGGCCGTTACCATTGGCCGGTGTTCCCGGCTGGCATGACGTGCAGGATTCCGCCTTCTATCGCAATGCCGACTATTTCCGCCCGCTGCGTGCAGGGCGTACGTACCCACCACCGTTGTAGAGCCGAGCCCATGCTCGGCTGCGTTGCCCATCAGCCGAGCATGGGCTCGGCTCTACAACGGCGGCGAGGTCGAGCATGGCTCGACGCTACACAGGCTCGTACTCCACCCCGATCACCGCAAAGGTGAACTGCCCACCAGGCAGCTCCACCGAGAACTCATCATCCAGCCGCTTCTTCAGCAGCGCACGCGCCAGGGGGGAATCGATGCTGATCCAGCCCAGGCCCGCATCGGTCTCATCCGGACCGACAATGCGGTAGCGGCTGGTGTCGCCGCTGTCCACGTTCTCCAGTTCCACCCATGCGCCGAAGAACACCGCCAACGGGTCGGTCGGCGTGGTGTCGACCACGCGCAGCGATTCCAGCCGCTTGGTCAGGTAGCGCACGCGGCGGTCAATCTCGCCCAGTTGCTTCTTGCGGTAGGTGTACTCGGCGTTCTCCGAGCGGTCGCCTTCTGCGGCAGCGGCGGCGAGTGCTTTTACCACCTCCGGGCGGCGCACGCGCCATAGCTCATCCAGTTCGGCCTTCAGTCGCGCATGCCCGGAAGCGGTGATCAGGGCGGTGCTTTTTTCTGCGGGGGGACGCCAACGGGACATGCAATACGACTTCTTTTCTGGATGACGAATGGGGAGCGGGGTCGGATCCCTTGCCAGCGGAAAGGGCTCTGACCCCAGCAGGGGCATCTAGCGCTTGCCGCCGAAGATGCCACCGAGGATGCCGCGCACGATCTGGTTGCCCAGCTTGGTGCCGACAGTGCGCGTGGTCTGCTTGGCCATGGTCTCGATCATGCCCTGGCGGCGCTTGGTGCCGAAGATCGCATCCTTGATGGCCTGTCCGAAACCCCCTTCCTGAGCTTCGTCCTGCTCGCGGCTGCGCGCGGCCGGCGCCTGTGCCTGCTCGATGCTCTTCTGCGCGCGCTGGGCCAGCAGTTCGGCGGCCGATTCGCGGTTGATCGCGGTGTCGTAGCGGCTGCCGACCGGGCTGCCGGCGCGTACCTGTGCACGCTCGGCCTCGGTGATCGGTCCCATCCGGCAGCGCGGCGGCGCGATCAACGTCTGCTGCACGGGCATCGGCACGCCCTTGTCCTGCAGCGTGGATACCAGTGCCTCGCCGGTGCCGAGCTGGCTCAGCACCTTGGCCACGTCCAGCTTGGGATTCGGCACGAACGTCTCGGCCGCGGTTTTCACCGCCTTCTGGTCGCGCGGGGTGAACGCACGCAGTGCGTGCTGAACGCGATTGCCCAGCTGGCCGAGAATGTTGCCCGGCACGTCGTCGGGGAACTGCGAGCAGAAGTAAACGCCCACGCCCTTGGAACGGATCAGGCGCACCACCTGCTCGATGCGCTGCACCAGCGACGGCGGTGCATCATCGAACAGCAGGTGGGCCTCGTCGAAGATGAAGACCAGTTTCGGCTTGTCCAGGTCGCCCACTTCCGGCAGCTGCTCGAACAGTTCCGAAAGCAGCCACAGCAGGAAGGTGGAATAGAGCTTGGGCTTGAGCACCAGCTGGTCGGCGGCGAGGATGCCGATCATGCCGCGGCCGTCGTGGTTGACCCGCATGATGTCGGCCAGTTCAAGCGCCGGTTCGCCGAAGAAGTTCTCGCCACCGTCCTGCGCCAGGCGCAGCACCGAACGCTGGATCGCGGCGATCGACTGCGCGCTGACCAGGCCATACTCGGTGGAGATGTCCTTGCGCTCCTCGGCGACCAGGCCGAGCAGGGCGCGCAGGTCGTCCATGTCCAGCAGCAGCAGGCCGCGGTCGTCGGCCAGCTTGAATACGATATCGAGCACCCCGGCCTGGGTGTCGTTCAATTCGAGGATGCGCGACAGCAGGGTCGGGCCCATCTCACTGACGGTGGTGCGTACCGGGTGGCCGAGCTTGCCGTACAGGTCCCAGAAGATGGTCGGGCTGGCGGCCGGCGCATAGTCGGCCACGCCGATCTCGGCCGCGCGCTTGAGCAGGTTCTCGGCACCGGTGCCGGGCACGGCCAGGCCGGACACATCGCCCTTCACGTCAGCCAGGAACACCGGCACGCCCAGCCGCGAGAAGCCCTCGGCCAGGGTCATCAGGGTCACGGTCTTGCCGGTACCGGTGGCGCCGGCCACCAGACCGTGGCGGTTGCCGAGTTTCGGCAGCAGGGTGACGGCAATATCGTCGGTAATGCCTTTGCCGAGCAGAATCGGATCCATTGTCCAGCCCTTGTGATGAATAGCCCAATGTTAACCGCCGGCAGTGACGGTCCGAAGGTCGGCTTGCCCGGACCTTGGCGGCGCCGCTACTCTGCCTGCCTGTTTTGCACACAGTGCCATCAATGCCCGTTCCTGTCCTGATTTCCCGCGGTTGGCCGCTGCTGGCCCTGGCCGGCCTGGTTTCCCTGGCGCCCGACGCCCACGCACAGCGGGTTTCGGCCCGGGACAAGGTGAAGGTGGATGCGCTGCAGCAGCGCATGACCGCCGCCGAAAAGCGCTACGGCGATGCCCTGCTGCTGGTCGCCAACGCCGATCCCAAGGGCAGCAACGAGGCTGATGCCGCGCTGGAGGACATGGAAGATGTCCTCAACGACTGCGTGAAGCAGAAGGGCTGCCAGATGGGGACCCTGCTGGCCAGCTACAAGCGGCTGCTCAAGCACGACGCCGATGCCGCCGCCAGCGATGACGTGGCCGACGAGGGCGGTGACCGCCTGGAAGCCGACCCGGACCACATCGGGCCGCTCACCGCCGACGTGCCCGAGGCCGCGCGCGCTGCCGCGCTGCTGAACGACAAGCGGCACGCCTTCGACACGATGGTCGAGTACAACCCGGCGGTGCAGGCCGGCATCCGCCGCTGGCTGACCGACATGCGCCCGGCGCTGCTGACCAGCTACGAGAATTACCAGAACCTGCGCGCGGTGATGTGGCCGGAGTGGGAAAAGCGCGGCCTGCCCGAGGCGCTGCTGTTCGGGATCATGGCCAAGGAATCCAATGGCCGTGTGCATGCTTCCTCGCGCGCCGGCGCCGCCGGCCTGATGCAGTTCATGCCAGCCACTGGCCGCCGTTTCGGCCTGGGCCCGGACGGCACCGGCTTCGATACCCGCTTCGACGCGCGCAGCGCCGCCGAGGCCAGCGCCAGCTACCTCAACGAGCGCCTGCGCGAACTGAACAACAACGTGGAAATGTCGGTGGCCGCCTATAACGGTGGCGAAGGCCGTGCTGCGCGCGTGTTCAAGCAGAGCGGTGGGCAGAGCTTCTGGACCGACAGCGTCTACAACCAGTTCCCGGGCGAGACCAAGGACTACGTGCCGATGGTGATCGCCGCGGCCTGGATCTTCCTGCACCCGCAGCAGTACGGCGTGGAGTTCCCGAAGATCAGCGCGCAGCCGGCCACGCTGCGGCTGGCCAAGTCCACCACCATCTATGAATTGACCATCTGCCTGGGCAGCCACGGTACCCGCGATGGCTACATGCGTGCGTTGCGCAACCTCAACCCGCGCTATGAGGCCGATGGCTGGATTCCGGCCGGTACGCTGATCAACGCCACCACCCGCATCGTCGGCCTGTACCAGCGAAATTGTGTCAGTGGTCCGCGTGCCGACCTCGCCCGCACGCTGATCACCGCTGATCTCAACGCGGCGATCAAGCGCCCGGCCGCGTCGAGCTATACCGGTAGCGTGGCGGTGGGCGGCGTGGTGCCGGTGGCCGACGCGGCTGCATCCACCAGCGTGCCGACCGCACCGGTGGCTGCAGTGGCGGCACCGCGCCCGGCGCCGGCCGCCCGGCCGAAGCCGGCGCGCAGCCACAAGGTGGGCCGGGGGGAGACCCTGGGCGCCATCGCCGCCAAGTTCCAGTGCGACCTGCCGACCCTGGCCCGCGCCAACGGCCTGAAGGCTCCGGCCTACAGCCTGCGCCAGGGCCAGACGCTGAAGCTGCAGGGCTGCGACAAGTAATTCCCAAGACCACTGGAATTTGTATGGACCTCGAAGCCACCCGCAACCTGTTCGCCAACCTCCGCGAGAACACCGACTGGGACATCAACGGCCCGTTGCTGTGGGGGTATTTCTTCGTCCACGCCAGTGCCGAGCCGCTGCAGGCGCTGGCCCAGCACCTGCAGGCACAGGGCTACACCTTCGTGGAACTCTTCGAGCAGGAACCGGAAGAGGGCGACGCGCCGTTCCACGTGCTGCACGTGGAGCGCGTGGAAATCCACGACGAAGCCTCGCTGGACCGCCGCAACCAGGAATTCGCGGCGCTGGCCGCGGAGCACGGCGTGGAAGACTACGACGGCATGGACGTCGGCCCGGCACCGGTCCTGCAGTAATCCGCTTCTGACTGTAGAGCCGAGCCCATGCTCGGCTGTTCATGCCGGCAGCCGAGCATGGGCTCGGCTCTACAGACCCGGTAGTGCCGGCCGCTGGCCGGCATCCCGTTGAATCCATCCATGCGTCGCGTGGATCTACGGTCAGCGCAGCTTTGCCAGGGCCTGGCCCAGCTGCACCGGGCTTTCGGCGCCCAGCTGCGGGGCGAATTCGGCCACGCCCGGTGGCAGCAGCACTACCACGGTCGAGCCGTAATTGAAGCGTGCCATCTCGGCGAAACGCTCCAGCTTGATGCCCTTGCCGCGGTAGTCCTTGCGGGTGATGCGATCGCCGTAGGCCGGGATCTCCTCGCCGCTCCACACGGTTTCCACGCCGGACACCAGCAGCGCGCCGACCATCACGCTGACCATCGGGCCGAAGCTGGTGTCGAAGTGGCAGACCAGGCGCTCGTTGCGTGCGAACAGGCGCGGTACGCCGTTGACGGCCGCAGGACCGACACTGAACAGGCGGCCCGGCACGTGCACGGTTTCACGCAGGGTGCCGGTCCACGGCATGTGCACGCGGTGGTAGTCGCGCGGCGACAGGTACACGGTGGCGTACAGACCGTCGTTGTACGGCTTGGCGTCCTCGTCGCTGCCCAGCAGCTCGGCGGCGGTGAACGACTGGCCCTTGGCCTGGAAGATGCGGCCGGCCTCGATCTTCCCCAGCTGGCTGATGCGGCCGTCGGCCGGCATCACCAGGCTGCGCGGATCGGCATCGGCCACGCGCGCGCCCGGCTTCAGCGCGCGGGTGAAGAACTGGTTGAAGGTCGCATAGCTGCGCGGGTCCGGGTTGGCCGCTTCGTCCAGGTTGACGTTGAACTTGCGGGTGACGGTGTCGATCAGCCAGCGCGACACGCGCGGATCGTCCGAGTACGCCAGCGAGCGTGCCATCGAGGACAGCAGGCGATGGGGCAGGGCGTACGTCAGGGCGGTGGTGAGGCTCATGGGGCGGTTTTCTCGGTCAGCTTGTGCAGGTCGCGGGCGATCGCCGGCGCATTGAACGGGGGGCGCACCAGGCCGGCAAGGTGGCCTTGCGGGTCGAGCACGGCCAGGCTGGCCGAATGCTCGACGGTGTAATCCTCGGCGTTCTCGTCGAAATGCTTGCCCGGCACTTTCTGGAACACGAAGCCCAGCGAGGTGGCGAAGCGCTCCAGCGAGGGGATATCGGCGGTGGCGGCCAGGGTGTCCTTGTGGAAGCCGTGCACGTACTCGCCCAGGCGGGTGGCGCTGTCGCGGTCCGGGTCGACCGAGATGAACAGCACGCGCGGGCGCAGGCCATCGGGCAGGGCCTCCCACTGGTTCTGCGCGCCGGCCAGCTCGGCCAGGGTGGTCGGGCAGACGTCCGGGCAGAAGGTGAAGCCCAGGAACACCAGGGTCCAGTGGCCCTTCAGTTCGCCCGGGATCAGGCGGGTGCCGTCGGACTGGGCCAGGTTGAAGTCGGGCAGTTCACGCGGCTGCGGGTACAGGGTGATCGCTTCGGTGGCCGGGGCGTTGGCAGGCGGCTTCGGCGCGAACACCTGCTGGGCGGCCAGCAGGCCGAGCCCCGCGGCCAGGGCGATCAGCAGGATGATGCCGGCGTTGCGATTGAACATGGGGGCTCCCGCGCGAAATGGGCTCCATCATACCGGCTGCGGCCCGATCGTTTCCGTCGCAACGGATGCTGCCGCGGGCGCCAGCCCCTATAATCGGGGGCCACTTTGCCCGCAGTACCGCCATGACCGCTGAAACGGCCGCCGAACTCCACACGATCATCGATCTGATCCGCTACGGCACCAGCCGTTTCAACGAAGCCGGGCTGACCTTCGGGCACAGCTACGACAATGCGCTGGATGAGGCCACCCAACTGGTGCTGCACAGCCTGCACCTGCCGCACGACCTCGGCCCGGCCTACGGCCAGGCACGCCTGCTGCAGGCCGAAAAGCTGCGCGTGCTGGAGCTGTTCCAGCGCCGCATCGACGAACGCATCCCCGCTGCCTACCTGACCGGTGAGGCCTGGTTCGCCGGCCTGAGCTTCAAGAGTGACGCGCGCGCGCTGGTGCCGCGCTCGCCGATCGCCGAACTGATCGAATGTGGTTTCGAACCGTGGCTGGCCGGCCGCGATGTCAGCCGTGCACTGGATCTTTGCACCGGTTCGGGCTGCATCGCCATCGCCATGGGCCACTACTACCCGAACTGGGAAGTGGACGGCGTCGACCTGAGTGACGACGCACTGTCGCTGGCCGAGGAGAACAAGGAGCGCCTGCAGGCGCACAACGTCACCCTGATCAAGTCGGACCTGTTCAATGGTCTGACCGGCCGCCACTACGACCTGATCGTCACCAACCCGCCGTACGTCACCAACGACGAGACTGATGCCCTGCCGCAGGAATATTCCTACGAGCCGGAAATGGGCCTGCGTGCCGGTGACGATGGCCTGGACCTGGTGCTGAAGATCCTGCGCGACGCCCCGCTGCACCTGAGCGA
The DNA here is from genome assembly GCF_001580555.1 of Stenotrophomonas sp. DDT-1. Classification (NCBI taxonomy): domain Bacteria; kingdom Pseudomonadati; phylum Pseudomonadota; class Gammaproteobacteria; order Lysobacterales; family Lysobacteraceae; genus Stenotrophomonas; species Stenotrophomonas sp. DDT-1. The sequence goes on along the minus strand of NZ_LEKR01000034.1, from coordinate 34,137 downwards.
AGACGGTCTGCTGATCTGTGAAGTGGGTGAGTCCGAACAGCATCTGGTCAAGCTGCTGCCGGAAGTCGATTTTTCCTGGATCGAGTTCAAGGTTGGCCAGATGGGCATCTTTGCGGTCGAATGCCGCGAGCTGATCGCCCACAGCGCACGCATCACCGAACTGGCGGCGCAGCGCCCGTGAGCTCCAATTCGTTCGGCAAGCTGTTCACCGTCACCACGTTCGGCGAGTCGCACGGGCCGGCCATCGGCTGCGTGATCGATGGCTGCCCTCCGGGGCTGGCGCTGGACGCGGCCGAATTCGCCCACGACCTGCAGCGCCGTGCGACCGGCAAGAGCCGGCACACTTCCGCGCGGCGCGAGGCCGACGAGGTCGAGATCCTGTCCGGCGTATACGAGGGCCTGACCACCGGCACCCCGATCGCGCTGCTGATCCGCAACACCGACCAGCGCAGCAAGGATTACGCCAATATCGGCCAGCAGTTCCGCCCGGGCCATGCCGACTACAGTTACTGGCACAAGTACGGCATCCGCGATCCGCGTGGCGGTGGCCGTTCCTCGGCACGCGAGACCACCATGCGCGTGGCCGCTGGCGTGGTCGCCAAGAAGTGGCTGGCCGAGCGTTTCGGCGTGACCGTGCGTGGCTACCTGTCGCAGCTGGGCGACATCACCCCGGCCGGTTTCGACTGGTCGGCGGTGGAAGACAATCCGTTCTTCTGGCCGCACGCCGCACAGGTGCCCGAGCTGGAGGCGTACATGGATGCGCTGCGCAAGTCTGGCGACTCGGTCGGTGCGCGCGTGGACGTGGTCGCCGACAACGTGCCGCCGGGCTGGGGCGAGCCGATCTACGGCAAGCTTGATGGCGAACTGGCCGCTGCGCTGATGAGCATCAATGCGGTGAAGGGCGTGGAGATCGGCGACGGATTCGCCAGCGCCGCGCAGAAGGGCACTGAACACCGTGACCTGCTGACGCCGCAGGGCTTCGCCAGCAACCATGCCGGCGGCATCCTCGGTGGCATCTCCACCGGTCAGCCGGTCGTTGCGTCGATCGCCCTGAAGCCGACGTCCAGCCTGCGCCTGCCGGGCCCGTCGCTGGATACGGACGGCAACGTGGTCGAGGTGGTCACCACCGGCCGCCACGATCCCTGCGTCGGCATCCGCGCCACGCCCATCGCCGAAGCGATGGTGGCGCTGGTGCTGATGGATCAGGCGCTGCGTCATCGCGCGCAGTGCGGCGATGTCGGCACGATCACCCCGCGCATTCCCGGGCAGATCGATGGCTGACACGCGGCCGACCGTGTGGGTGAGCCAGCCGCTGATCGAGGCGGCCATCGCGCCGCTGCGCGATCGCGTGCAGCTGCGCAGCACCGACACCGTCACCGCCTGGTCGCCGGACCAGATCGCTGCACAGCTGGCCAGCGCCGACGGCGCGATCATCACCCTCAACGAGCGCATCGGTGCGGCCCAGGTGGCCAATGCCACGCAGTTGCAGGTGATCGCCAATGTCGGCGTCGGCTACAACAACCTGGATGTCGACGCGCTCAGCGCCGCCGGCATCCTGGCCAGCAACACGCCGGACGTGTTGACCGAAACCACCGCCGATCTCGGTTTCGCGCTGCTGATGGCAACCGCGCGCCGGATCACTGAGTCCGAGCGCTGGCTGCGTGACGGGCAGTGGCAGCAGTGGTCGTTCCAGACCATGCTGGGCGCGGATGTCCATGGCAGCACACTGGGCATCCTTGGCATGGGCCGCATCGGCCAGGGCATCGCCCGCCGCGGCGCGCACGGTTTCGGCATGAAGGTGCTGTACCACAACCGTTCACGGTTGCCGGCCGACACCGAGGCGTCGCTCCGCGCGACCTACGTGGACCTGGATACACTGCTGGCACAGTCCGACCATCTGGTAACGGTGCTGCCCTACACGCCGGCCTCGCATCACATCATCGATGCGGTTGCCCTGGCGAAGATGAAGCCGACGGCAACCCTGGTGAACATCGCACGCGGCGGCATCGTCGACGAACTGGCGCTGGCCGACGCACTGGCCAACGGCCACCTGGCGGCTGCCGGCCTGGATGTGTACGAGGGCGAGCCGAAGGTGCGCCCGGAGCTGCTGGCGCTGCGCAACGTGGTGCTCACGCCGCATATCGGCAGCGCCTCGCTGGGCACGCGCACGGCGATGGTACAGCTGGCCGTGGATAATCTGGCTGCCGGGCTCGGCCTGGATGGTGGCCCGTCGCGCATGCCGAGCGCGATCAACGCTGACGCGGCGATGGCCGCGCGCGTGATGCTGGGCAAAAAAACCGGGAAACGATAGGGAACCTCCGCGCGCCCCGCTTGAGGAGGTTCCCCGAACCCAGCTGTCGTGCGTGTTTTCCCCCATTCCCGTTTCGTGAGAGTTCCCCATGAGCAATGCACAGCGCAGTTTCCACGTCGCCGTCGTCGGTGCCACCGGCGCCGTTGGCGAGACCATGTTGTCGATCCTGGCCGAGCGTGATTTCCCGGTCGGCACCCTGAGCGTCCTCGCCTCCGAGCGTTCGGCCGGTGGCGAGATCGAATTCAACGGCCAGAAGGTCAAGGTCCAGGACCTGGCCACCTTCGATCCGACCGGTGTCGAGATCGCGCTGTTCTCGGCTGGCGGCAGCGTGTCCAAGGAATACGCACCGAAGTTCGCCGCCGCCGGTGCGGTGGTGATCGACAACTCCTCGGCCTTCCGTTACGACGATGACGTGCCGCTGGTGGTGTCCGAGGTCAACCCGGAACAGGTCGCCAACCGTCCGCGCGGCATCATCGCCAACCCGAACTGCTCGACCATGCAGATGCTGGTGGCGCTGGCGCCGCTGCACCGCAAGTACGGTATCGAGCGCATCAATGTGTCCACCTACCAGTCGGTGTCCGGCGGTGGCCGCTCGGCGATGGAGGAACTGGGCAAGCAGACCGGCCAGCTGCTCAGCTTCCAGGAGATCGATCCGCAGCGCTTCCCGGTGCAGATCGCCTTCAACCTGATCCCGCACATCGATGACTTCCAGGACAATGGCTTCACCAAGGAAGAGATGAAGCTGATCTGGGAGACCCGCAAGATCCTCGGTGACGACAGCATCCTGGTGAACCCGACCGCGGTGCGCGTGCCGGTGTTCTACGGCCACTCCGAGTCGGTGGCGATCGAGACCCGCGACAAGGTCACCGTCGCTGAAGCGCGCGCGCTGCTGGAGCAGTCGCCGGGCATCGAAGTGGTGGATCGTCACGAGGCCGGTGGCTATCCGACTCCGGTTACCCATGCTTCGGGGACCGATGCGGTGTATGTCGGCCGTATCCGCGAGGACCTGTCGCACCCGCGTGGCCTGAACCTGTGGATCGTGTCGGACAACGTGCGCAAGGGCGCTGCCCTGAACGCCGTGCAGCTGGCCGAGCTGGTCGCCGCCGAACAGCGTTGATGGAGAGGCCGGGCAATGCCCGGCCTTTTCTGTAGAGCCGAGCCCACGCTCGGCTCAGGCCATGCAGCCGAGCATGGGCTCGGCTCTACATGGGTGCGGACCCCGGTCCGCACGCTTTATAGTGTCGCCATGAATAAACGGGCCAGGGGCGCAAAGCGCCCGCTCCTCTATCTTTCCACCGCGCTGCTGGCCCTGGCCAGCAGTTCGGCGCTTGCCCTGGGCTTGGGTGACATCCGTGTCCTGTCCAAGCCGGGCCAGCCCCTGCTGGCCGAAATCCCGGTAGTCTCGGCCGATCCATCCGAACTGGAGAACCTGCGCGTCGCGCTGGCCTCTGCGGTCACCTTCGAACGCGTTGGCCTGCAGCGGCCGGCCGGGCTTGTCAGCGAGCTGCAGTTCGAACTGACCCGCAATGCGCAGGGCAGGGCGGTGGTGCGGGTGACCTCGCAGACACCGGTCGAAACCCCGTCGCTGAGCTTCCTGATCGAGGCCGACTGGGGCCAGGGCCGCTTGGTGCGCGAATACTCGGCGCTGATCGATGCGCCCTCCAGCGCACTGGCGGTGGCCGAACCGGAAATCGTCGCGCCGGCCGGTACCCTCTCCAACACCATCGTCCGTGACGTTGCACCGGCACCGGCCGCTGCGGAGAGCGCAAGCGCACCTGCGCCGTCCACTGCGGCAGCGCCGGCACCTGCATCGGCTCGCCCGCGTGCAGGGGATGCACCCGCCGCTGCCGCGCAGGCAGCCGATGGCAGCGTCATCGTCCAGCGTGGGCAGACCCTGTCGCAGATCGCCAGCGCGGTGGCCCGCGGCAACCAGGTCAGCCGCGACCGCGCGATGATCGCCCTGCTGCGGGCCAACCCGGAGGCCTTCATCCGCGGCAACGTCAACCTGCTCAAGCAAGGCGCCGTACTGCGCATGCCCGGCAGCGATGCACTGGCGGCGGTCGATGCCGCCGAGGCCGCAGCGCTGGTGCGCGAGCATGCAGCGCAGTGGCGGCAGGCGCGCACCGTGCCGCAACCGGCGGGTACCGTCGCCCCGGTGGCCGCGGCGGCAACCACGAACGCTTCTTCCCCGGCCGCGGCCAATGGGGCACGACTTGAAATCGCCCCGGCGCTGGCTTCCGACGCCGCGCGCGCGGGCACAACCACCGGCACTGGAGCCGGCAGCGAGGGTGACATGCTGGGCAACGAACAACTGCGCCAGGCACGCGAGGACATCGCGACCCGCGATGCCGAGATTGGCGAGCTGAAGCAGCGCGTCGCCGACCTGGAAAAACTCAAGGAACAGCAGCAGTCGCTGATCGCGATGAAGGACAACGACCTGGCCGCCGCGCAGCAGCGCCTGGCACAGGTACCGGATACCCGCGATGCGGCAACGCCGTGGTACTGGCTGGGGCTGCCGGTGCTGCTGCTGGCGGCCGGTGCAGCCTGGCTGCTGCGTCGTCGCAAGCCATCGCCGCTGCCGCCGCTGCGCGACGAAGACGATGCCGCCGGCCTGGCCGCTGCGGTACCGGCGGGCGCGGCGCTGGATACGCTGGCCGAGCAGTCCTCGTGGTCGTCGGTGGTGCCCGAAGCAGGCCGCCAGGAGCCGGCGATGCCGGCTTGGGCGAGCGAAACCGGGGGGCAGGATGACGCCGCTGCCGAACCGGTCGCCGACGTCGCCGCCCAGGCTGACTGGCAGGCGCAGACGCTGCGCGATGACGAAGTGATGGAGCTGCCCGAGGCAGTGACCGACCTGCCGCGCTGGGACGAGCCGGTGGCCACGCAGGAGGATTCCGCGCCGGCCGCCGCCGCGCAGGATGAGCCGCTCGCGCAGGCGGCCCCTGGCGAGGTGGCAGTGCCGGACTACGCGCTGCACGCCGAACAGCAGCCGCAGTTCCGCGGCGTGTTCGACCTGCCGGCCGAGCACCCTGACGGCGAGGCTTCAGGCGCAGCGCCGCATGACGCGCAGGCCGCGGCGGCGCATGAAGACGGTACTGCGGCGCCGGCCAGCGATGCCGGCTGGGCGCCGCGCGCCGGGCAGGAACGCCTTGAGCTGGCCATCGCCTACCTCGACCTGGGCGATGCCCAGACCGCGCGTACGTTGCTGCAGGAAGTGGCCGAGGGCGGCGACCTGCACTGCCAGGCCCAGGCCCGCGAACTGCTGGCCCGCCTGCCGTGATCGACCCTGCCGACAAGGACCCCGTCATGAGCCGCGAGCGCCGCATCGACTACGTTGAATTCGCTTCCACGGATCCTGCGGCCAGCCGCGCCTTCTTCGAGAAGGCGTTCGGCTGGTCGTTCGTAGACTATGGCAGCGACTACACCGCGTTCGACGACGGCCGCCTGCAGGGCGGCTTCTTCCGCGGCCAGCCGCTGCGTGCCAGCGATGCCGGTGCGCCACTGCTGGTGTTGTACGCTGACCAGCTGGCACCGATCGAAGCGGCGGTGCTTGACGCTGGCGGTGAGATCGTGCGGCCGGTGTTTTCCTTCCCCGGTGGCAGCCGTTTCCAGTTCGTCGAGCCCGGTGGCAACGAACTGGCGGTGTGGTCCGAACGCGATCCGGCCTGAGCGCCGCCCCTCCCGCAACATCTGAGGTAGCACATGCGTTACGCGCTTGGCGTCGAGTACGACGGCAGCGATTTCAGGGGCTGGCAGAACCTCGGCGAGGGCGGCCCGAGCGTGCAGGCCAGCCTTGAGCAGGCCCTGTCGTCGGTGGCCGATTCGCCGCTGCAGGTGGTCTGTGCCGGCCGCACCGATGCCGGCGTGCACGGCCAGTGCCAGGTCGTGCATTTCGATACCGACGTGGCGCGCGATCCGCGCGCGTGGATGCTGGGCACTACCACCCGCCTGCCGCGCTCGATCGCAGTGCGCTGGTGCGTGCCGGTGGCCGAGGATTTCCACGCGCGTTTCTCCGCGCGCGCACGCCGCTACCGCTACCGCCTGCTCAACCGCGAAGTGCGGCCCGCGCTGGACCGGCAGACCTTGAGCTGGGAGCGCCGCGCGCTGGACGAGACCCTGATGCACGCCGCCGGCCAGGCCCTGCTCGGCGAGAACGATTTCAGCGCGTTCCGTTCGGTGCAGTGCCAGGCGCTGCACGCCCGGCGTGAGCTGCAGTCACTGCAGGTCAGCCGCCAAGGCGAGGTGATCGAGGTCGCCGTGCAGGGCAATGCATTCCTTCATCACATGGTCCGCAATATCGTCGGATCGCTGATCCTGGTGGGCAGTGGCGAGAAGCCGGTGGAATGGATCGCCGAACTGCTGGCCGGGCGCGATCGCACCGTAGCCGGTCCCACCGCACCGCCGCAGGGCCTGGTGTTCCTTGGGCCCCTGTACCCCGACAACTGGCACCTGCCCGCCGAGGTCACGCTATGAGCCGCTCCTACTACCGCACACGCATCAAGTTCTGTGGCATGACCCGGGCCGGCGACGTCCGCCTGGCCGGTGAGCTGGGCGTGGACGCGGTGGGTTTCATCTTTGCCCGTGAAAGCAGCCGCCGGGTCGCTCCGGCCGAAGCGCGCGCGATGCGCCAGGCGATCGCGCCCATGGTCGACGTGGTGGCGCTGTTCCGCAACAACAGCAAGGAAGAGGTGCGCGAGGTGCTGCGCACGGTACGGCCGACCCTGCTGCAGTTCCACGGCGAGGAAGACGAGGGCTTCTGCCGCAGCTTCAACATGCCCTACCTGAAGGCGATCGCGATGGGCGGGCGTGAAGAGATCAACGCCCGCACCCTGCAGCTGCGCTATCCCAGCGCCGCCGGTTTCCTGTTCGACAGCCATGCCCCGGGCGGCGGCGGCGGTACCGGCGTGGCCTTCGACTGGGGCCGCATTCCGACCGGCCTGCACCGGCCGTTCCTGCTGGCCGGTGGCCTGAATCCGGAAAACGTCTACGACGCCGTGCTGGCCACCCTGCCGTGGGGCGTGGATGTCTCCAGCGGCATCGAACTGGAGCCGGGCATCAAGGACGGCTACAGGATGCGTACTTTTGTCGAGGAAGTGCGCCGCGCCGATTGCACGGTTCTTGAGTGATTGGCGTCACTATTTGCCGTAATTTGGACTTGGATTTGAGCCTGCACGCATTCTTCACATAGGATGGACCCAAGCGCGCCTGCCATGAGGGTCGGCGCGGGGATCGACGGGACGTGCATGGCGCGCCCCGAACGGGCGGCCGCCGCCCACAGCCCAGGAAGGCAAGCGATGCAGGAGTTCCTCACCGTCGTGTTCGGTTTCCCGACCCTGCCGTACAGCATCGTGCTGGCGGTGGCGGTGCTGTATTGGGCACTGGCGGCCTTCGGCCTGGTCGACGACGGGTTTGGCGATGCCGGCGCCGATGGGGCGCTGCATGGCGACCCACATGATCTGCAGGGACTGTCCGCGCTGCTGGCGCGCTGGGGCCTGGGTGGGGTTCCCCTCATGCTTGTGGTGACGCTGCTGGGTTTCTTCGCCTGGATCGTCACCTATTTCGTCCATCTGTTCGTGCTGTTGCCGCTGCCGGACCTGCTGCGCTGGGCGATCGGTGCGGTCGTGGCCCTTCTGGCGCCGTTGCCGGCGGTTCCGTTCACCGCGCTGCTGCTGCGCCCCGTCCGCAGGTTCCTGCTGCGCCTGCGCCCGGTGGCGCAGGCCTCGCTGCTGGGGCGTACCGGCGTGGTTGCCTCGCCGAAGGTGGATGCCCGCAGCGGTCACGCCACCTTCGACGATGGCGGCGCCGGACTGGTGCTGCAGGTGCGCAGCGAGATCGAACTGCAGCGTGGCGAGCGCATCGTGCTGGTCGAACACGTGGCTGATCAACACCATTACCGGGTGGTCCGCGCCGACGCGGTCGCCCTCGACTTCCAGGACAACCTGCTTCCGGGCAACAAGGAGAATCACTGATGACGTTGGCAACCATGGCCCCCTTCCTGATCGGCGTAGCCGTGCTGCTGGTCGCACTGCTGGGCCTGGCCGGCCTGTTCAAGGCCTTCTACCGCAAGGTCGACCAGGGCGTGGCCCTGATCGTCAACGACATGAGCTCCACGCCCAAGGTGCACTTCACCGGTGCGCTGATCATCCCGGTGCTGTACCGCGCCGAGCTGATGCGGATCAGCCTGATCACGCTGCAGATCGACCGCCGCGGCAAGGAAGGCCTGATCTGCCGCGACAACATGCGTGCCGATATCGCCGTGGCGTTCTACCTGCGGGTCAACGAGACCCAGGCCGACGTGCTGCGCGTGGCCAAGGCCATCGGTGCCGACCGTGCATCGGACAAGCATGCGGTCGACGAGCTGTTCAACGCCAAGTTCTCCGAAGCGCTGAAGACGGTCGGCAAGAAGTTCGACTTCACCGAACTGTTCGAGAAGCGCCAGGAGTTCCGCGACGAGATCATCGCGGTGATCGGCAATGATCTGAACGGCTACGTCCTTGAGGACGTGGCGATCGACTACCTGGAGCAGACCCCGAAGTCGCTGCTGGACCAGTTCAACATTCTCGACGCGCAGGGCATCCGCAAGATCACCGAATTGACCGCCGCGCAGAACGTGGTGACCAACGAGCTGGAGCAGAACGAGAAGCTCGCCATCACCAAGAAGAACGTGGAAGCGCGCGAAGCGCTGCTGGCCCTGGAACGCCAGCAGGCCGAAGCCGAAGCACGTCAGAAGCGTGAGATCGAGACCATCCGCGCACGCGAGGAGGCCGAGACCGCCAAGGTGCAGGAGGAGCAGCGCCAGTTGTCCGAGAACGCCCGTATCGAAGCGCAGCAGCTGATCGAGATCCGGGACCAGAACCGCCTGCGCGAAGTGGAAGTGGCCGAGCAGAACCGCCAGCGTGCCGTGGCCATCGAGGCCGAGCGCGTGGAGCGCGCACGCCTGCTGGAGCAGGTCACCACCGATCGTGAAGTGCAGCTGCAGGGCGTGGAGCGTGACAAGGTGGTCGAGCAGGGCAAGATGGACGTGGCCAACATCACCCGTGAACGCATCTCCATCGACAAGACCGTGGCGCAGGAAGAGGAGCGCATCAAGGAAGTGCGCGAAGTCTCCGAGGCCGACCGCCAGAAGCAGGTGCTGATCCTGGAAGCCGAGGCCAAGGCGCAGGAAGCGCTGGTGCGCGAAGTCAAGGAAGCGCAGGCGCGCGAGACCGCGTCAAAGCATCGCGCGGTGGAACTGACCACGCTGGCCCAGGCCGAGCATGAAGCGGCCGGCAAGCAGGCCGAAGCCAAGCGCCTGTTGGCCGATGCCCTGCGTGCCGAACAGGCAGCGCCGGGCCTGGCCGAAGCGCAGGTGCGTGAAGCTTCGGCGCTGGCCATCGAGAAGGTCGGCATTGCCGAGGCCCGCGTGATCGAAGCCAAGGCCGAAGCCAGCCTGAAGCAGGGCAGCAACGAAGCCCGCGTTCTGGCCGAGACCCTGCAGGCGCAGGCGCAGGGTGAGGAAAAGATGGGCCTGGCCCGTGCCACCGCCACCGAGTCGCTGGGCAATGCCGAAGCCGGCGTGGTGCAGAAGAAGCTGCTGGCCGAGGCCGAGGGCCTGGTGCGCAAGTTCGAAGCCATCGCCTCGCTGAGTGACCAGGCACGTGGCCATGAAGAGTTCCGCATGATGCTGGACAACAGCCTGAAGCAGGCGCTGGCCTCGATCGAAGCCGGCAAGGAAGTCTCGCGCGAGAACGCCAATGTCATCGCCAGCGCGCTGCGCAACGCCGATATCGACCTGGTCGGTGGCGACGGCGGCATGTTCGAGAACCTGGTCAAGGCGGTGTCGCTGGGCAAGTCGATCGAAGGCTTCGCCGGCAAGAGCCCGATCGTGCAGGAGCTGATGCAGCGCTACCTGGGCGTGGCCGTGGCCGAACCGGCGCCGCGCCAGATCGCCGAGGATGCCGAAGCGGTACCGACCGTGTCGGCTACCGTGGTCGACAGCGCCCGTTGATGCATCGGGCGATGGCCGCCGCCATCGCCCGCCCGCGCCGGCCGCAACCGCGGCCGTCCGCCCGTGAGCCGGAAACCTGCTGATGTCTGAAACCCATCCGTCCGCCGAATCCACTGCGCCGGAGGCCGGCGGCAGCACCGTCGACCAGGCTGTCGCCCAGGGCGGCGCCTACGAAGTCCTGCGCCGCCGCCTGGCCGAGCAGGGCCAGCGCCTGCAGGGCCTGGCCGAAACACTCAACCGCCAGCGCCTGGCCGAGTTCGGCGACAGCCGCCTGGAGGTGGTCGGGCGCTTCCGCATCCGCAGCGACAACAACTGCGTCGGCCGTGACATCGTGCAGGTGGGCCCGGACCGCCTGCTGTTCGGCTACAACGTGTTCATCGGGTTGAAGACCCAGACCCGCATCGAGGATGTGTTCGGCCTGTACCGGCTGGTGCAGGGCAGCGACGGCTACGACGTCGCGGCGCTGGAACTGAAGGGCAGCTTCCTCGACCAGCCCGGCTTCGTGCACGATTTCAACGAGCTGTATGCCTACTACAAGCACGCGCGCCTGCTGCAGCTGATCGTGGTCGGCGACAAGCTGCTGGCCTCGTTCCAGATCGGCGAGCGCAGCAGCGACGTGCGCGTGTTCCGCTGGGCGCTGTCGCGCGACGGCGAGCTGACCTACCTGGATGCGCGCGGTGAGCGCGATATCGCACTGCCGCCACCGTTCGACTTCGAATGGACCCGGGCGACCCGCGACCTGGCGGTCAACGGCCGCCATTCGCACCTGAACATCCTCGACACCCTGTTCGTGGAGACCACCGGCGGCGACCTCACCATCAAGGTCGAAAACAACACCGAAACCGGGCAGGGCATCTACAGCGAACCCGTGGAGGACAGCACGCAGTCGCTGGACGACGCCCATTTCGAGTTCGCCCGGGTCGGCTCGCTGGTATTGCTGAAGGTGCTGCCGTACCGCGAGACCGAATGGCGCGGCCTGATCTACAACACGCTGACCGGCGGCATCGTGCGCAATGATGCGATCGTGCAGGCCTGCGTGCAGCTGCCCGAAGACCATGGCGTGATCTTCCCGGGTGGCTATTACCTGCAGGGCGGCGAGCACAAGGCATTTGATGCCTCGATGGCCGGCATGCAGTTCAAGCGCAGCATCCGTTCGCCAAACGGCGAGGACGTGCTGTACATCTTCTACGAGCGCGAAGGCGGGCGCTCGGCGCTGTTCGTCTACAACACCATCCAGCGCGTGCTGCAGAACCCGGTGTTCGGCCATGGCTACGCCTTGATGCAGGACGGGCGCATGGTGCTGTTCCATGCCGAGGGCAGCGAACCGACCCGCATCCATCCGATGCAGGTCTGGCAGACGCCGTTCAGCAGTGACGAGTTCGCCGCCAACCGGCCGCCCGGCAACACGTTCATGGGCCGCATCGGCAACGCCGAGCTGGTGCGCGGCATTTCCAACCTGTTCAACCTGGCGCGCGAGATCGATGGCCAGGACGTGTCGGTACAGCGCTACCAGCGCCTGGTGGCCGATACGCGGCGCCTGTTCGATGCGCACCACTGGCTGGGTGACGCGGCCTGCGATGGCGCCGAGGCGCTGCTGCGGCAGATCAGCGCGACCGGCGAATCAGTGCTGGACGAGTACGAGAAGGTGCAGTCGATCCGTCAGCAATCGGCGCAGGCGATGGGGGAGGCCGAGGCCGCGCACAAGGCGCTGCTGGGCCGGCTGCAACCGCAGAACTGGAGCGAGGTGCAGGCCTTCGTCGAGGCCCTCAACGCGATCACCGCATTGCGCGGGCGGCTGCTGACCCTCCGCGAGCTGCGCTACATCGACACCGCGCGCATCGAGGTGATGACCGTCGAACTGGTGGAGGCACAGGACCGTGTTGGCGCCGCCACCGGAGACTTCCTCGCCGGCGAGGAAGCGCTGGCGCCGCTGGCCACGCGCCTGCAGGCGCTGGATGATGCCGCGCAGCAGGCACAGACGGCGCGCCAGCTGGACGAGCAGTTGGAAGGCCTGCGTGGCATGGCGTCCGACCTGGACATGCTGTCCGAGCTGATGGCCGGCCTGAAGGTGGACGATGCCACTGCCCGCACCCGCGTGGTCGAGTCGATCTCGGTGCTGTACGGTCGCCTCAACCAGGCGCGCGCGCGTGCTGACCAGCGCCGCAGGTCACTCGGTTCGGCCGAGGCCGTGGCGCAGTTCGCCGCCCAGTTCGCGCTGTTCTCGCAGTCGATCACCAGCGCGCTGGCGCTGGCCACCGACCCCGAACGTGCCGACGAGCAGTTGTCGCGCCTGCTGGTGCAGCTGGAGGAACTGGAGAGCCAGTTCGGCGAACACGAGCAGTTCCTCGGCGACATCCTGAGCAAGCGCGAAGAGCTGGTCGAGGCCTTCGAAACGCACAAGCAGGCGTTGCTGGATGACCGCCAGCGCAAGGCGCGTTCGGTACTGGATGCGGCCAATCGGATCCTCGACGGCCTGGCCAGGCGCACCGAGCGCTTCGCCACCGCCGATGAGCTCAACGCGTTCTTTGCCGGTGATCCGCTGATCCTCAAGCTGCGTGAGCTGGCCGAGCGCCTGCGTACGCTGCACGACAACGTCAAGGCCGACGACATCGAGGCGCGGCTGAAGGGCGTGCGTGACCAGGCGGTGCGCCAGCTGCGCGACCGCAGTGACCTGTACGAAGCCGGCGGCAACGTGGTACGGCTGGGCCCGCGTCATCGCTTCAGCGTCAATACGCAGGCACTGGACCTGACCCTGTTGCCGCGTGGCGATACGTTGGCCATCCATCTGACCGGCACCGACTTCCTGGAGACCCTGCACGATCCGGAGCTGGACGCACTCAAGCCGTTCTGGTCGGTCACCCTCGACTCGGAATCGCCCACGCTGTATCGCGGCGAGTATCTGGCCGGCAGCCTGCTGCTGGCCGCGCAGGAGGGGCGCGATGGCCTCGATCTGGCTGCGCTGCAGCACGACGTCGCCAACCCGGAAGCACTGGATCAGCGTGTGCGTGCGTTCGCCGCGCCGCGCTATCGCGAAGGCTATGAGCGTGGCATCCATGACCATGATGCCGCGCTGATCCTGCGTGCGTTGCTGCCCTTGCAGCAGGCCGCTGGCAGCCTGCGCCATGCACCACGGATACGTGCGCTGGCGTTGCTGTTCTGGGCAGCCGAGCAGCGGCGCGAGGCGGTGGCGCAATGGCCGGCGCGGCAGGTGGGCGCCGAGGCGCTGGCACGCCTGCTGGGGTCCGACGAAGGGCGTCTGGCGTTGCGCACAGAAATGGCCGAGGCGCTGCTGGGGTATGCGCAGTCCCACGCGTTGCCCTTCGATGCCGATGCCGCGGAGGCTGCAGCCGCCTATCTGGGCGAAGAACTGGCGGCGGGCGATCCGGTGTTCAGCAGCAGCCGCCACGCGGTGGCGCTGCTGGAGGCATTGGCCCAGCAGCTGGAACAGGCGGGGCAGCGTGAGGCGGTCGAGCGTGCCCTGCAGCGCGGCCAGGATCCACTGGCTACGCGTTGGTCATTGGCTGGGCAGTGGCTGCGCGCAGTGGCGCGGATGCCGGCGCATGCCCAGCATGCCGGCTATGTCGACGAAGCCGCCGCGTTGCTGCTGGTGCAGCGCCAGTTGCGCACCCGTGCCAGCGATGCCGCACTGCAGGCGGAGGTCAATGGCCTGCTGGGTGAACACGCACGCATCAGCAATGGCGCGCTGGTGGTATCGCTGGATGATTTCCTCGCGCGCCTGCAGCAGCACCTGCGTCATTTCGTGCCAGCGTTCCATGCCTACCAGGCGCTGCGCCAGGGCATCATCGGTCGCGAGCGCGAGACCCTGCGGCTTTCCGAGTTCAAGGCGCGGCCGCTGTCCTCGTTCGTACGCAACAAGCTGATCAACGATGTCTACCTGGGCGTGATCGGTGACAACCTGGCCAAGCAGATGGGCACGGTCGGCGAGAACAAGCGCAGCGACCTGATGGGCCTGCTGATGATGATTTCGCCCCCGGGCTATGGCAAGACCACGCTGATGGAATACGTGGCGCACCGCTTGGGCCTGGTCTTCATGAAGATCAACGGCCCGGCGCTGGGCCACGAGGTGCGCTCGCTGGACCCGGCCCAGGCACCGGACGCGACCTCGCGGCAGGAGCTGGAGAAGCTCAACCTGGCGCTGGAAATGGGCAACAACACCATGCTGTATGTGGACGACATCCAGCACACCCATCCCGAGTTCCTGCAGAAGTTCATCTCGCTGTGCGATGGCACCCGCCGTATCGAGGGCGTGTGGCGCGGTTGCACCCGCACCTACGACATGCGCGGCAAGAAGTTCTGCGTGGTGATGGCCGGCAACCCGTACACCGAGTCCGGCGAGGTGTTCAAGATTCCGGACATGCTGGCCAACCGTGCCGACATCTACAACCTCGGTGACGTGCTCGGTGGCATGGAGGCCGCCTTCACCCTCAGCTACATCGAGAACAGCCTGACCTCCAATCCGGTGCTGGCGCCGCTGGCCACGCGCGACATGGCCGACCTGTATGTACTGGTCGACCGCGCGATGGGCAAGGAGGTCTCGACCAACGGCCTCAGCCACGCCTACAGCAGCGCGGAGATCAACGAGATCACCGCCACCCTGCAGCGCATGCTGCGTGTGCGTGACGTGGTCTACCGGGTCAACCAGCAGTACATCGCCAGCGCCGCACAGGACGACCGCTACCGCACCGAGCCGCCGTTCCGCCTGCAAGGCAGCTACCGCAACATGAACAAGCTGGCCGAGAAGATCTCCCCGGTGATGAACGAGGACGAACTGCAGCAATTGATCTCCGACCACTACCTGGGCGAGGCGCAGCTGCTGACTACCGGTGCCGAAGAGAACCTGTTGAAGCTGGCCGAACTGCGCGGCGTACTGGATGACACGCAGGCGCAGCGCTGGGCACAGATCAAGCGCGACTTCCTGCGCAACAAGGCCATGGGGGCCGACGACAGCGATGTCGGCGGGCGCGTGGTGGCGCAGCTGGCCGATATCGCCACCGCGCTGCAGCTGCCACCGCCCGCGCCGGAAGCGATCGCCGTTGCGGACCCGGCGCCGTGGCCGGCGCTGCTGGAGGCCCTGCATCGCCTTTCAGAGGCGCGTCCGGCCGCTGCGCCGGCGCCGGTCGCGGCAGCCCCCAGCGTACCGGCCACGGCCCTGGCCGAAGACCTGCAGACGGGCCTGGCGCCGCTGGTGGAGCTGCTGGCGGCATCGCAGGCGCAGCAGGTGCAGGTGTCGCAGACCCTGGCCGCGTTCGCCGGCTGGGCACGACAGCAGGTCGAGCGGGGCACGCCGAGCGCTGTGGTGGCGCAGCGCGCGCGCGTGCGCCGCGCCGCGACGCCGGAGGAGCGGGCGCTGGATGAGGCGCTGATGCGCCACTTCTACGGCGAGTCATTGCCACCGGAAGACGGCGATGGCATGCCGGCATCCACGCCGAAGCCGCCGCCGCTGCCGTGACCACGCGCGTGCCATTGCCGCCACCGATGCTGCCGGATACGGTCGATGTCGCTGCGCTGGCCGACTATGGTGCGCCGTTGCTGCAGGCGCTGGCGCGGCGCGAAACGCCGTTGCCACCGGATGCGGGCGAGCGCCTGGTGGCTGCGCTTGCGCGCATCGCGCTGGCCCTGCAGGCCGGCAACCCGGCGCAGATCCGGCAGCAGGAAGGCTGGTGGGGGCGGCTGCTGGGGCGCGATGTCGCTCGCGAAGCAGAAGGGCACGCGCTGCAGTCGCAGCTGGGCGTACTGGCCCTGCAGGCGCGTGAGCAGGCCCAGCACCTGCAGCAGCACATGCAGCTGCGGGCCATGGCCATCATTGAGCATTCCGCGGCGGCCGCGGCGCTGGACGGCTGGGCCGAACTGGCTGCGTCGCGGCTGACGACGCTGGATATCGCCGGTCAGGCCGCGCTGTCGCACCGGCTGGACCATCTTCGCCGGCTGGCCTCGCTGCGCCGCCTGGAAGCCGGCCAATGGCAGCTGCTGCAGGACCAGGACCACATGCTGCTGCAACGCTTCGCGCGCATCCATGACGTGCTGCTGCCAGCCTGGCGGCAGGCTGCACTGGCGGGCCAGGCCGCTGCGGGCGCTGCGTTGGCCGGCAAGGCTGCCACGTTGCACGCACAGATCGATGACGAGGTGGCCGCGGCTCAGGCTAGACTGCCTTGAGCCGGCCGCCGCTGCCGCTTACCCAACTGCAAGGAGACTGCCCGATGACCCAGGACAGCCAGACCCCCGGTGCCCTCGTACCCGGCACGACCACCGCCACTGCGCTCGACGAAGGTGCACTGCAGGCGCTTGGGCTGGTCCGCGAGGATCTGCCGCGCATCGCCGAGATCCGTCTGGAACTGGACGATCTGCGCCCGGGCAACCTGCAGGTGTTCGGCCGCGAGGCGGCCACGCGCACCGCCGCGTTCTCCAGCCAGTTGCTGGACCAGGTCCGCAATCGTGACCTGGATGCCAGTGGCGAGAAGCTGGGCGAGGTGGTGCGCATCGCGCGCAGCCTGAAGCTGGACGGCTTCGCCCAGCGTTCGAAGGTGCCGGTGATCGGTGGCCTGATCGACCGCATGCGCGCCTCCAAGGGCGAGCTGGTGCAGAAGTTCAGCGACACCAACGCGCAGATCGAACAGCTGCTGGCCGACGTTGGCGTGCAGCAGGCGTTGATGGGCAAGCGCGTGGGCGAGTTCGACCGCATGCACGATATCGTCCGCGAAGAGCGTCGTGCGCTTGGACTGTATGCGGCAGCCGGCAAGCAGCGGCTGGCCGAACTGCAGGCCGAACAGCTGGCCGGGCAGGGCAGTGAGGATCCGCAGCAGCGCATCCGCCAGAGCGAAGTCGACAACGCGATCCGCCTCCTCGAAAAGCGCGTGTCCGACCTGCAGCTGATGCAGCATGCGGCCGATCAGTCGCTGCCGATGATCCGCCTGATCCAGGCCAACGCGCTGCAGCTGATCGAGAAGTTCAACACCGTCCGCGACATCACCATTCCGTCGTGGAAGCGCCAGTTCGCCATCCAGCTCTCGCTGGGCGAACAGAAGGCTGCGGTCGAACTGTCCACGGCCATCGATGACGCCACCAACGAACTGATGCGCCGCAATGCCGACCTGTTGCGCCAGGCCTCGGTGGATACCGCGCGCAGCAACCAGCGCGGCGTGATCGACGTGGCCACGCTGCGCCATGTGCACGACCAGCTGATCGCCACGGTGGAAGAAGTGCGCAGCATCCACCGCGAAGGGATGCAGCAGCGGCAGCAGGCGGAAGCGGAGCTGTCGCGCCTGCGCGAAGACCTGCAGCAGCGCCTGGTCACACCGACCGCCAGCTGAAAAAAGGGGACGGAGGGAATCAAGTCGTTTGTGCCACTTGCGACTTAATTCCCTCCGTCCCCTTTTTGTTGTCAGCGGAGTTGCTGGCCCAGCCAGTCGGCGAGCGCATCCACGCGCGCATCAGGTGGTCCGTCCGGTCGCGCCAGCACCCAGAAGCCGCCAGTGGCGGCAAACCCCCACGGTGCGACCAGCCGGCCCGCTGCCAGATCCTCGGCCACCAGTGGCTCGGGTGCGATCGCCGGGCCCAGCCCGGCCACCGCTGCCTCCAGCAGGTAGTACAGATGCTCGAAGGCCGTGCCCAGCTGCAGCTTCGCGGGGTCCAGAGCGTGCGCCTGCGCCCACGCCGGCCACGCCTGCGGCCGTGAGCTGGTGTGCAGCAGCGTCTCCTGCAGCAGCGCCGAGGGCGGTACATGCCGCAGCCGCTGCGCCGCCGGATGCGAGGGCGCCACCACCACGCCGACCCGTTCCGGCGCCAGCTCACGCACCTGCCAGCCGCGGGGCCACGGCCCCTGCGCCAGCAGCAAAACCGCATCCAGTGCCGCCTGTGCCTCGGTGAAGCTGCCATCCAGCGCTGACCACTGCAGGCGCACGCCGGGCAGGGCGGCCTGCAGCGCAGGCAGGCGCGGGATCATCCAGCGCGCCAGCACGCTGCCGCTGCAGCCCAGTACCAGCGCCGGGGCCGCTGCCGGCCGCCGCAGTTCGCGCACGCAGTCTTCGATGCCGCCGAAGGCCTCGCTGCACGCTGCCTGCAGCCGCGTGCCCGCAGCGGTCAGGCGCAGGCCGCGACCGGCACGCTGGAACAGCGCCAGGCCGAGATGGTCTTCCAGCAGCTTCAGCTGCCGGCTGACCGCACCGTGGGTGACATGCAGGTCGTGTGCGGCGCGGCCGACGCCGCCGAGACGGGCGGTGGCCTCGAACGCACGCAGCGCATTGAGCGGTGGCAGCAGGGAGCGGCTCATGTGAGATTTCCTGACGATATGCGCCAGATAATATCCATTTTCCGGTCAAGACCCGTGCGCTAGAGTATCCACCTGTCTCGATACCAGCGGTCGCTTCCATGTCTGCCTCCCCCATTGCCGACTACCACGCCTTCCCGGATGCCCAGGGCCATTTCGGCCGCTACGGCGGCAGCTTCGTCGCCGAAACCCTGGTCGGTCCGCTGCAGGAACTGGCCCAGGCCTATGACCAGGCCCGTCAGGATCCGGCATTCCAGGCGGCCTACGACCGCGACCTGGCCCATTACGTGGGCCGGCCGAGCCCGATCTACCACGCCCAGCGCCTGAGCGCCCATGTCGGCGGCGCGCAGATCCTGCTCAAGCGCGAAGACCTGAACCACACCGGCGCGCACAAGATCAACAACACCATCGGCCAGGCGCTGCTGGCCGCGCGGATGGGCAAGAAGCGCATCATCGCCGAGACCGGTGCCGGCCAGCACGGCGTTGCCAGTGCCACCGTTGCCGCCCGCCTGGGCCTGGAATGCGTGGTGTACATGGGCGCCACCGACATCGAGCGGCAGAAGATCAACGTCTACCGCATGAAGCTGCTTGGCGCGACGGTGGTGCCGGTCACCTCCGGCTCGGCCACCCTGAAGGACGCGCTCAACGAAGCGATGCGCGACTGGGTGACCAACGTGCAGGACACCTTCTACATCATCGGCACCGTGGCCGGCCCGGATCCGTATCCGCGCATGGTCCGTGACTTCAACGCCATCGTTGGCCGCGAGGCGCGCGAACAGATGCTGGCCGAGTATGGCCGCCTGCCCGATGCGATCACCGCGTGCGTCGGCGGCGGCAGCAACGCCATCGGCCTGTTCCACGCCTTCCTCAACGATCGCCAGGTCGAGATCGTCGGCGCCGAAGCCGCCGGCGACGGCATCGGCACCGGCCGCCACGCCGCATCGATCGCCGCCGGTCGGCCGGGCGTGCTGCACGGCAACCGCACCTATGTGCTGTGCGACGACGACGGCCAGATCATCGAGACCCACTCGGTGTCGGCCGGCCTGGACTATCCGGGCGTCGGCCCGGAGCATGCTTTCCTGGCCGATACCGGCCGTGCGCGCTACCTCGGCATCACTGATGAAGAAGCGCTGCAGGCCTTCCACCTGCTGGCGCATACCGAGGGCATCCTGCCGGCACTGGAGTCCAGCCACGCACTGGCACAGGCGATCAAGCTGGCGCGTGAGCGTCCGCGTGACCAGATCGTGCTGTGCAACCTGTCCGGCCGTGGCGACAAGGACGTGCACACCATCGCCGCGCGCGAAGGGCTGGTGCTGTGAATCACGTGCTGCGCCACGGCGGGGCGCTGGTGCTGGTGATCGGCATGGGCGGCTGCACGCCGCCCGATCCACCGGTGCTTGCTCCGGCCCCGGCCACCCCTGCGGCGATCGCCCCGGCACGCGAACCGGCCAGCAACGACGATGAGGCCGCATATCGACCGATCGAGGACGCGGCGATGTCCACGGCAGGCGATGGCGGCGAGGACCAGGCGGCCCGGGCGGTGGTGTCGGTGGCCCTGGACCATGCCGGTGAGGTGCTGATCGGCCAGCCCTTCAGCGAACTGCAGGGCGAGGCGCAGTGGCACTCGGCCGGGCTGGGCGAGTCGACCGCTGGGCGTTGCGAGTACTACGAGCGCGGCACGCTGCCCGAGGGCGTGGCGATGATGGTGCAGGACGGCGACGTGGTGCGCTTCGACCTGGCCCCCATTGACGATTCCGGCCAGGTGGTGCTGCAGCCGGGGCCGTTTGGCCTTCATCTGGGCATGCCACGCGCGCAGGCACTCCAGCAGTTGCCCAAGGGCGTTTCCACGCAACCCTATGACGATGATGCGGAGGCCGGTGAGAGCCTGCTCTGGCAGGACCCCGGTTCCGACCTGGCGATCCGCGTGGAGATCGTCGACGGCACCATCTCCCGAATGTACTGGGGCGCCAGCGGCGCCGTTGACCTGATCGAAGGATGTACCTGACATGTCCGTATCCCGACTCGATGCCTGCTTCCTGCGTCTGCGCGAACAGCAGCGCAAGGCGCTGATTCCTTTCGTCACCGCCGGTGATCCCTCGCTGGAGGCGACCGTGCCGGTCATGCACGCACTGGTCGAGGCCGGCGCCGACGTGATCGAACTGGGCGTGCCGTTTTCCGACCCGATGGCCGATGGCCCGACCATCCAGCGCAGCTCCGAGCGCGCGCTGGCACGCGGCGCCGGCAGCCGCTACGTCCTGCAGGCCGTGGCGCAGTTCCGCGAACGCGATGCGCAGACCCCCGTGGTGCTGATGGGCTACCTCAACCCGGTGGAGATCCATGGCTACGCGGCCTTCGCCAAGGCCGCCGTCGACGCCGGCGTGGACGGCGTGCTGCTGGTCGACCTGCCGCCGGAAGAAGCGGGCGATGCCCAGCAGGCGTTCGACGCAGCCGGCCTTGCGCTGGTCCTGCTGGCGTCGCCGACCACCAGCGAGGCGCGAGCCGGCAAGCTGCTGGCGCTGGCCCGTGGCTATCTCTACTACGTCAGCTTTGCCGGTGTCACCGGCGCGTCCGAGCGCCTGGACAGCGATGCCGCCGGTACCCGCCTGCAGGCGTTGCGCGCGCGCGCATCGGTGCCGGTGGTGGCGGGCTTCGGTATCAAGGATGCCGCCAGTGCCGCGGCCATGGCCCGCCAGGCCGATGGCGTGGTGGTCGGAAGCGCGCTGGTGGCGGCGCTGGCGGAAGCGGGCTCGGCGGAAGACGCGGTGCAGCGCGCCCGGGCCTTCCTCGCCCCGCTGCGGCAGGCGCTGGACGCGTAACAGGACTGCCGGTCGCTGGCCGGCGTCCTCCTGATGGCTGGCGTGCAAAGGCTGCCGGCCGGCGGCGGGCACCGCCCAGCACCTAAACGTACGTCCCAGCATGGTTTTTTCCGGCTTCCCCGCGGCTGGCAAGGGGGTGCACGGGCGGGGAAAGCGGAGCTAGACTGTCCGCCTTTGCGGCCCCCGGGCCGCCCTGAACGGAAGTGTCCTCCCGCATGAGTTGGCTCAGCAAGTTGATGCCGTCCGGCATCCGCACCGACAACACCCCCAGCAAGAAGCGCAGTGTCCCCGAGGGCCTGTGGGAAAAGTGCAGCAACTGCGGCAGCGCGTTGTACCGTCCGGAACTGGAAGAGAACCTGGAAGTCTGCCCGAAGTGCGGCCATCACATGGCGATCCGCGCGCGCGCGCGCCTGGCCGCCCTGTTCGACGCCGACAGCACCACCGAGATCGGTGCGCGCCTGGGGCCGACCGACCTGCTCAAGTTCAAGGACCAGAAGAAGTACAGCGAGCGCATCAAGATCGCGCAGAAGAATACCGGCGAGTACGACGCGCTGATCGCCATGCGCGGCCTGCTCAAGGGCCGTGCGCTGGTGGCATCGTCCTTCGACTTCGCCTTCATGGGCGGCTCGATGGGCTCGGTGGTCGGCGAGCGTTTCGCACTGGCCGCAGAAACCGCGGTCGAGATCGGTGCGCCCTACGTGTGCTTCTCGCAGAGCGGTGGCGCCCGCATGCAGGAAGGCCTGTTCTCGCTGATGCAGATGGCCAAGACCTCGGCCGCGCTGGGCAAGCTGCGTGAAGCCGGGCTGCCGTATATCTCGGTGCTGACCCATCCGACCACCGGTGGTGTCTCGGCCTCCTTTGCGATGCTGGGCGACATCAACATCGCCGAACCGCAGGCGCTGATCGGCTTCGCCGGCCCGCGCGTGATCGAGCAGACGGTGCGCGAGAAACTGCCGGAAGGCTTCCAGCGCTCGGAGTTCCTGCTCGAACATGGTGCCATCGACCAGATCTGCGATCGCCGCGAGCTGCGCGACCGCCTGTCCGACCTGCTGGCGATGCTGGGCCGTCAGCCGGCGCCGGAGGTGGCTTGATGGGAGGCCGCAAGTACTTCGGTACTGATGGCATCCGTGGCCGGGTCGGCCAGGGCGTGATCTCGGCCGACTTCGTGCTGCGCCTGGGCAACGCGCTGGGCCGTGTCCTGGTCGCCCAGCGCGGCCAGGACGGGCGCCGGCCGATCGTGGTGATCGGCAAGGACACCCGCATCTCCGGCTACATGTTCGAGGCGGCGCTGGAAGCCGGCCTGGTGGCCGCCGGTGCCGACGTGCAGCTGCTGGGGCCGATGCCGACGCCGGCGGTGGCGTTCCTGACCCGTACGCTGGGCGTGGATGCCGGCATCGTCATCAGTGCCTCGCACAACCCGCACTACGACAACGGCATCAAGTTCTTCTCCGCCCAGGGCGAGAAGCTCGACGATGCCACCGAGCTTGCCCTCGAAGCGGCGCTGGACGTTCCGTTCACCACCGTCGAATCGGAGAAGCTGGGCAAGGCGTCGCGTGGCCGCGAGGCGGTCGGCCGCTACATCGAGTTCTGCAAGGCCAGCGTGCCGCGCGCGTTCGACCTGCGTGGCGTACGCCTGGTGCTGGACTGCGCGCACGGCGCCACCTACCAGATCGCACCGCTGCTGTTCCGCGAGCTGGGTGCCGAGGTGATCGGCATTGGCGCCGAGCCCAACGGCGTCAACATCAACGCCGGCGTAGGCTCCACCCATATCGACAATCTCGCGGCCAAGGTCCGCGAAACCCGCGCCGATCTCGGCATTGCCTTCGACGGCGACGGCGACCGCGTGCTGATGGCCGACGACCAGGGCAACCCGGTCGACGGCGACGACCTGCTTTACATCCTGGCCCGGGCATGGAAAGCCGAAGGCCGCCTGCGCGGCCCGGTGGTCGGCACGCTGATGAGCAACTACGGCGTGGAGAAGGCCTTCGCCGATCTGCAGATTCCGTTCGTGCGCAGCAACGTCGGTGATCGCTATGTGCACCAGGCGCTGATCGAAGGCGGTGGGGTGCTCGGCGGCGAAGCCTCCGGCCACCTGCTGTGCCTGGATCGGGCCACCACCGGTGACGGCATCGTCAGTGCGCTGCAGGTGCTGGTGGCGTTGCGCAACAGCGGGCAGACCCTGCGCCAGGCATTGAAGGGGCTGCTGCGGGTGCCGCAGAAGACGGTCAACGTGCGGCTGGGCAATGTCTCGGCCAAGGCAACGGTGCAGGCCGACAGCGTGCAGGCCGCGCTGGCCGTCGCGCAGCAGTCAGTGGCCGGCCGTGGCCGTGCGTTCCTGCGCCCGTCCGGTACCGAGCCGGTGGTGCGTGTCACGGTCGAGGCCGATGATGCAACGCTGATGCAGGACACGCTGGACCGCCTGTCTGCAGCGGTCCGTGAAGCCGCCGCCTGAGGCAGCTGTGCATTTGCCCAAACAGAAACGCCCCGCAATGCCGGGGCGTTTTTTCGTTCAGGCGGCAAGGCTGCGCGAGGCTCACGGCCCCGGCACCATCTTCTTCTGCCGCGCCTTGAAGCCATTGAACAGCGGCGCGATCAGGGGGGTGTAGCTCTGGGCGATGCGCTTGCGCAACCAGCTCGCCGGGCGGTTGCGGATCGCGAAGCGGTAGATGCGTTCCGGATCGCCGCCGACCACATTACGGCCGAACGGGTGGGTGGTGTGCAGGTAGCGGAAGCCGTGCTCGCGTGCCACCTCGATGTGGTCCTGGTCGAAATCGCCGTAAGGCCAGCACAGCGTATCGGACACCTCGCCGAGCTTGTCCCGCAGGACTTCGCGCGAGACTGCCAGGTCGTGGCTCAGGCCCGCACGGCGCTGTGCGCGGTCCAGGTCGTCGCGGCGCAGCCAGCGGGTGTGGGTATGGGTGTGGCAATGCACTTCGAAGGTGCCGGCGGCGATGGCCGCGCGCGCTTCGCTCCAGCGCATCATCACGTCGTCGCTGCGGTTCTGCTCGTAGATCGCCGCTTCGCAACCGCGGTGGTCCGGCGTGGCAGGCAGCACTGCCCCGGCAAGCCCCGCGTGGGGCCGCTCCGGGCCTTCACCCATCCAGCCGGTGACCACGAACACCACTGCGTGCATGCCGTACTTCTGCAGGATCGGGTGCGCATACACCCAGTTGTCCAGGTAGCCATCGTCGAAGGTGATCACGATCGACTTGCGCGGCACCGGCTTGCCGGCCAGGAAGCCGGCGTACTGGTCCAGTGTCAGCGAAGTCCAGCCGTTGCCGGCCAACCAGGCGATCTGGCTTTCGAAATTCTCCGGTGACACGGTGATCATGCCCGGCGACGGACTGACGTGGTGGTGCATGAGCACCGGTACGGTTCGGGCATCAGCCATGTCCCAGCTCCTTCAGCCACTGGCGGTAGTAGTGTTCGGTGGTCTCACCGTGGCCATCGGGGGTGAACCGGTGCGCGCTGTGCATCCAGTCCCACCCGGCGCGGCCCATCTGCCGCCGCCGTTCCGGATCTTCCACCAGCAGGCGCAGTGCGCCTGTCAGGGCTGCATTGTCGCCCAATCGGGTGAGGATCGCATTGCTGCCCTCGACCACCATCTCCGGCACGCCACCTACGCGCGTGGCCACGATCGGTACCCCGACATAGGCGGCCTCCAGGAACACGGTACCGGCCGCTTCCTTGTGCGAAGCCAGCGCGAAGATGTCGAAGCCGGCCATCAGCCGGCACGCGCCGTCACGATAGCCGAGCAGGTGGACCTGTTGCTGCAGCCCATGCTCGTCGCGCAGCGCCTGCAGCCGATCCATGACCGTCTGGCCATCGCCGATCACCACCAGGTGCAGGTTCGGATGCGTCCTGCACAGCGGCACCATCGCCTGCAGGAGGTCGGCATGGCCCTTGGGTCCGCGCAGCACCGCCACGCAACCGACCACGATGTCCTGCTCGCCGAAACCGAGCTCGGCGCGCACCTCCGCGCGCACCTCCTGCAGGCATTGCCAGGGATCGGCCTTGCGGATCTCGCTCCAGCGCGGCGGGACTGCAATTGGCGGCACGATACCGATGTGCTCGGCCGGAATGCCGCGCTCGGTCAGCAGCTGCTTGACGAAGCTGCTGACGGTCATCACCCGGTGCGGCAGGCCGGTATAGGTCAGCAGCGAGTTGACCGGGCTCATCAGGTGGCGCGAGCGTATTACCAGCGGTGTGCCGCCCAGGCGTGCACCGGCGGCGGCGATCAGCGCGTCACGGCGGCTGGTGGTGTTGACCACGTCGTAGCGCTCGCGACGCACCAGGCGCGAGACCGACCAGATGCCGCGCAGCAGGCGCAGCAGGCCCCCCATGCGCAGGGTGTGCACGGTGAAACCGTCGTCGCGTGCCAGCTTGGCCAGTCGCGCTTCGGGCTGGCACAGCAGCGCCACCTCATGGCCACGCGCGCGCATCACCTGCATGTGGCGGAAGATGTAGATCTCCTGCCCGCCCATTCCCTTGGCGGCTTCGGTGTGCAGGATGCGCAGCGGACGGTTCATGCGGGATCGATCCTTGAAGGTCAACGATTGCGGAAGCGGGTCAACGCTTCCCATGCAGTGCGTACGGCAGCCGCATCAGGGGCCTGCTGGGGCAGCGGGAGGTAGTGCCGGTCCAGCGCTGTGGCGTTGCCGAACTTGTCGAACACGTAGATCGCGTCGCCATGGCGTATCGCGCGCTGCGACCAGCTTTCGACCACCAGGGCACGCGGGCCCTGCGGTTCGGCCAGCAGGTCCTGGCCGGTGCTGTAATCGCTCAGCGCGTTCTCGCAGCCCAGCGCATGGCGCATCAGTGTCGGTACCCAGTCTTCGTGCGAGCTGGTACGGGCGTCGCGGCCAGCGGCCCTGCCTGGCCAATGCAGCACGAACGGGACCTGCAGCTGGTAGTCGGAGAAGTTGCCGTTGTGGCCCCAATAGTTCAGCTTGAGGTCGTTGAACTCTTCGGCATGGTCGCCGGTGACCAGCACGATGGTGTCCTCGGCCAGGCCCTGTGCGCGCAGGTCGTCCAGCAGCGAGCCGATCAGGCTGTCTGCGTAGTGCACGGCGGTGCGGTAGCGGTTGAGTTCCGGCGTCGGGTCATGCTCCGGGCCGAATTTGAGGAAGTCGATGTCCGCAGCCATCGGCGTCGCCACGGGCGGGTAACCATCGGGCATGTGGTAGGGCGCGTGAGTGGAGTCGAGGAACACGAAGCCAAACCACGGGCGCTGCGCCGCCTGGCTGGCGCGGATGTCCTGCTGCAGTGCACTGATGATCGCGCGGTCGCGGCCGTCGGACTTCAGTGCCGATGGCCCCTGGTGCAGCTGGTCGCGCACATCGGCGAATGCCGTGCGATCGAATTCCGGGCTGTACAACGGCGCACTGCCGTACAGGTGCAGGTCGTAGCCCTGCTGGCCCAGCACCTGGAACAGCTGCGAGCCGCGCTGCTCGTCGAGCATGCTTGGCCAGTAACCACCGGGCAGGCCGTACAGCAGCCCGAACAGGCCGTAGCGGGTGGCATTGCCGGTGCTGAAGTGCTGGTCGAACACGCGCGCGTCCTGCGCCAGCGCCAACGTGTTGGGCATCAGCTGCGGTGTCAGCACGTCCTGGCGCAGCGATTCCAGCACCACCATCAGCACATTGGGACGATGCGGGTTCTGGCACCGCAGCGGGTGCAGTGGGTACTGCAGCTGCGCATGGCGCGGGTCGGGCAGGCCGGCCTGCTGCTGGCTGACCACGCCCAGGCGCCGCATGAAGCTCTTGGCGGTGATCGGTTGCGCCCACGGCAGGTAGTTCCACTGCGCGATCACATCGCGGTCGCCGCGGGCGTCGTAGTAGGCGGTGGCCACCTGGCCGCCGGCCATCAGAAGCGCGACCGCTGCCCACGCCTGCAGCACCCGTCGCCGGCGCGGCACGGCCGGCAGCAGCTTCCAGCACGCCCAGGCCAGCAGGCCTTCGGCGGCGAAGACCGCGGCGACCAGCAGCGCGACCTGCAGCCAGGTCTTCCAGGACAGGGCGACCTGGTCCTGCAGGGCGCCGCCGAACACCATGTTCACGACCATGGCGTTGAGGTGGAAGCGATACAGGGTGAACACCTTGGCGTCGACCAGCAGCAGGCACAGCCACAGGCCCTGCAGGAGAACGGCGCTGATGCTCAGCGTACGGGCAGTGCGTGGCCACAGCCCCAGCAACAACGGCAGCAGGCCGGCCAGCGCGCCGAACGCGAGCAGGTGGCCGGGCAGGGCGATCGCGAGGTAGGCCAGGCCCGGGCTGCCGCCTGGATTGTCCCGCAGCGGCACGTTGCCCAGTGCGATCGCCGCAGCCAGGACCGCATTGCCGGCGACGAACAGCGACCACCAGGCCAGCCGGCGCCAACGCCGGGTGGAGCCTTCAAGGGCGAGTGCGGCAGGGGCGGCTGCAGACATGGCGAAGCGGATTCAGGGAGCGGGGAAAGGTCGGGCGCCACGTGACGGAAGCGTTAATCCGCGCGCGGGTCGCGCATTGTATCGGTTTGTTTCTTCGTATCGAGTGGCGTCCCCCGGGCGATCTGTCACAATGTTCAGGCGGGCCATGAATGCGCTGGCCCCCCAGACCCAATGACAAGCCAGGAACCGCTGTGAGCCAGATCCCCACCCTCGACATCACCCGTTTCGACAGCGACCGCGAGGCCTTCGTGGCCGAGCTGGGCGCGGCCTATCGCCAATGGGGATTCGCGGGCATCCGCAACCACGGCATCCCGCAGGCCGACATCGACGCGGCCTACGATGCCTTCAAGGCCTTCTTCGCCCTGCCGGAAGAGGTCAAGCGCAAGTACCACGTGCCTGGCAGCGGCGGCGCCCGCGGCTATACCCCCTTCGGCGTGGAGACCGCCAAGGGCTCCAAGCACTTCGACCTGAAGGAGTTCTGGCACATCGGCCGCGAGATCGCCGACGACTCCAAGTACCGTGACGTGATGGCGCCGAACCTGTGGCCGACCGAAGTCGAGGGCTTCCGCGAGCGGGGGTACGGCCTGTACCAGGCGCTGGACAACCTGGGGTCGCGCGTGTTGTCGGCGCTCGCCCTGCACATCGGCCTGCCGGAGAATTTCTTCGCCGACAAGACCAACTTCGGCAATTCGATCCTGCGCCCGATCCACTACCCGCCGATCACCACCGACGACATCCCGAACGTGCGTGCCGGTGCTCATGGCGACATCAACTTCATCACCCTGCTGGTGGGTGCCAGTGCCGCAGGGCTGGAAGTGCAGTCGCGCGACGGCGAGTGGGTGCCGTTCACCTCGGACGCGGACACCATCGTGGTCAACATCGGCGACATGCTGCAGCGCCTGACCAACCATGTGTATCCGTCGACCATCCACCGCGTGGTCAATCCTCCGGGCGAACTGGCGCGCCAGCCGCGCTACTCGGTACCGTTCTTCCTGCACCCGAACCCGGACTTCCTGATCGACGTGCTGCCCTCGTGCATCACCCCGGAGAACCCGAGCCGGTACCCGGAGCCGATCACCGCCCACGGCTTCCTCGAGGAACGCCTGCGCGAGATCAAGCTGAAGTAAAGAAAAGTGAGGCCGCCGAAAGGCGGCCTTTTTCTTTGCAGGGCTGCACCCTGCACCCGCAGAGGCCAAAGCCAAAGCCAAAGCCAAAGCGGCTCTGGGGTGTTCCGTGGGGAGGCGGGGAGGTGTCGGATGGCGGGGACGCCGTGGACCCATCCATGAGGCGTCCCCCGCCATCCCCACCCGCCCGGCCAAGCCCGCCAATCCAACCGGGCTTTCCGCGACCAACCCAACCAAACTCCCGCCACGAGGGGCTGCGCCGTTGGCTGAAAATCCATGTAACCGCTTACACGGAAACGGATTTTTGCCGTAACGGGTATCATGACCGGCTGACTTCACACAGGAGCCACCCGCTCATGCGCCGCAAGATCGTCGCCGGAAACTGGAAGCTGCACGGCAGCCGTCAATTCGCCAATGAACTGCTGGGGCAGGTGGCCGCCGGGCTGCCACTGGAGGGCGTGGACGTGGTGATCCTGCCGCCGCTGCCGTACCTGGGCGAGCTGGTCGAGGACTTCGGCGCGACCGGCCTGGCCTTTGGTGCACAGGACGTCAGCAGCAACGAGAAGGGCGCCTACACCGGCGAGGTCTGCGCAGCCATGCTGGTCGAGGTCGGGGCCCGCTATGGCCTAGTCGGCCACTCCGAGCGCCGCCAGTATCACCATGAAAGCAGCGAGCTGGTCGCGCGCAAGTTCGCCGCCGCCCAGCATGCCGGCCTGGTCCCGGTGTTGTGCGTGGGTGAGACCCTGGAACAGCGGGAGGCCGGGCAGACCGAAGCGGTCATCGCCAGCCAGCTGGCGCCGGTGCTGGAACTGGTCGGTGCGGCCGGTTTCGCCAACGCCGTGGTCGCCTACGAGCCGGTCTGGGCCATCGGCACCGGCCGTACCGCCAGCAAGGAGCAGGCACAGCAGGTGCACGCGTTCATCCGTGGCGAAGTCGCGCGTATCGATGCTAGAATCGCCGATTCACTGCCCATTGTTTACGGCGGTAGCGTGAAGCCCGACAATGCCGGGGAACTGTTCGCGCAGCCGGATGTCGATGGTGGGCTGGTCGGCGGCGCCTCCCTGGTGGCCGCGGACTTCCTGGCCATCGCACGGGCGGCGGCCGCGAACTAAATCCTAGAAGTATTGTCCGAGGGCGGTTTCCAATGCTGATGTTGATCCTCAATGTCGTCTACGTGCTGGTCGCTGTGGCCATGATCGCGCTGATCCTGATGCAGCGTGGCTCGGGTGCGGCGGCAGGTTCGGGCTTTGGTGCCGGTGCCTCGGGCACGGTGTTCGGTGCGCGTGGCGCCTCGAACTTCCTGTCCAAGTCGACCAAGTGGCTGGCTGTCGTGTTCTTTGGCATCAGCCTCTTCATGGCCTGGTATGCCGGTCACGGCACCCGTCCGGCGGCCGACCAGGATCTGGGTCTGATGTCCGCCCCGGCAGCGACCGCTCCGGCGGCTCCGGCGGGCGAGCTGCCGGCCGTCCCGAAGGCCGATGCGGTCCCGGCAGCCCCGGTTCCGGCCGCCAATGTGCCGGCTCAGGCGGAATCTTCGGTTTCTGGTGAAGAAAAGCCTTCGGAAGGCTCCCAGAAAGACTGAAGCCGGTTACAATACGCGGCGCATCGGAAAGATAGTCTGATGTGATCGTTTGCCCAGGTGGCGGAATTGGTAGACGCACTACCTTGAGGTGGTAGCGACGCAAGTCGTAGGGGTTCGAGTCCCCTCTTGGGCACCATTTGTAAGTAAAGCGGGTTCGTCTGGCGCGCAAGGCGCCAGGCAGGTTCCCGTCCACTCCCCCATGCCAAAGCGCCTGCAGGCGCAGCGGCAGAGGCAAGAGAGAATCGCTGTGCTGGCCGAATATTTGCCGTCTCTGCTGTTTCTGATCGTTGCCACCGGTATCGGCGTTACGCTGATGCTGGTTGGTCGATTCCTCGGTCCCCGCCGCCCCGATCTGGAAAAGCTGTCGCCGTATGAGTGCGGCTTCGAAGCCTTCGAAGACGCGCGCATGAAGTTCGACGTGCGCTATTACCTGATCGCGATCCAGTTCATCGTCTTCGACCTGGAAATCATCTTCATCGTGCCGTGGACCCAGGTCTTCATGGAACTGGGCGCCCGTTCGCTGGTTACCATGGGCCTGTTCGTCGGCATGCTGTTCCTCGGTTTCATTTACGTCTGGAAGAAGGGAGCGCTGGAATGGGAGTGATTCAGACTCTCGATGGCCTCATGAACAATCCGTCGCCGGAAGGCCGGGTTGATGACATCCTGCGGCCGGAAGGCGACAACCCGCTGCTGGAAAAGGGCTTCGTCACCACCAGCGTCGACGCACTGCTGAACTGGGCGCGCACCGGCTCGATGTGGCCGATGACCTTTGGCCTGGCCTGCTGCGCCGTCGAGATGATGCACGCCGGCGCCGCGCGCCTGGACCTGGATCGCTACGGCGTAGTGTTCCGCCCTTCGCCGCGTCAGTCCGACGTGATGATCGTGGCCGGTACCCTGGTCAACAAGATGGCCCCGGCGCTGCGCAAGGTCTACGACCAGATGCCGGACCCGAAGTGGGTCATCTCGATGGGTAGCTGCGCCAACGGTGGCGGCTACTACCACTACTCCTATTCTGTGGTGCGCGGCTGTGATCGCGTGGTGCCGGTGGACGTCTACGTCCCGGGCTGCCCGCCGACTGCCGAGGCGCTGGTGTACGGGATCCTGCAGCTGCAGAAGAAGATCTGGCGTACACAGACCATCGCCCGCTGACCCCTTCACCTGACTAGAGCGCGCCAAGCCCCCATGGCAGAGCAAGCATCCTTCATCGACCGACTCTCCGCACGTTTCGCTGGTGCGAAGGTCATCGTGGTCGAACCCCGCGGCGAAGTGACGCTGGAAGTGCCTGCCGCCGAGTGGCACGCCACCGCCCTGGCGCTGCGTGACGAGTTTGGTTTCGAGCAGGCCGTGGATCTGTGCGGCGTCGACTACCTCGGTTATGGCTCCGACGAATGGGACACCGCTGACGTGTCCTCGCAGGGGTTCAGCCGAGGCGTCGAAGGCAAGGCCCAGGGCCGCTTCGCGTGGGGCGAGTTCCCCACCGAGGAAAACGGTGCCGACGGTGCCCGCCCGCAGCACATGCCGACCCAGCGCTTCGCCGTGGTCGCGCAGCTGCGTTCCTACCAGCACAACCTGATGATGCACCTGCGCTGCTTCGCTCCTGACGAAGCGCTGCCGGTGGTGTCCTCGCTGACCAGTATCTGGCCGGGTCTGAACTGGTTCGAGCGCGAGGCGTTCGACCTGTACGGCGTGATCTTCGAAGGCCACCCGGACCTGCGCCGGATCCTGACCGACTACGGTTTCGTCGGCCATCCGTTCCGCAAGGACTTCCCGCTGATCGGCAATGTCGAAGTCCGCTACGACGAAGAGAAGAAGCGCGTGATCTACGAACCGGTCACCTCGGTGGAGCCGCGTGTCGGCGTGCCGCGCGTGATCCGCGACGACGCCCGTCTGCAGACCGCAGAAGGTGAGCGCGCGCAGGAGGCAGTGAAGTGAGCCACGTACACCAGGCCGGCGAAGCATTCGCCAGCAACGCCGCCGAGAGCCGGCAGGAAATCCGCAACTACACCATGAACTTCGGCCCGCAGCATCCGGCCGCTCACGGTGTGCTGCGCCTGATCCTGGAAATGGACGGTGAAACCATCATGCGCGCCGACCCGCACGTGGGTCTGCTGCACCGTGGTACCGAAAAGCTGGCCGAGTCCAAGCCGTTCAACCAGTCGATCGGCTACATGGATCGACTGGACTACGTGTCGATGATGTGCAACGAGCACGCCTACGTGCGCGCGATCGAGACCCTGATGGGCATCGAGGCGCCGGAGCGTGCCCAGTACATCCGCACCATGTACGATGAAATCACCCGCATCCTCAACCACCTGATGTGGCTGGGCTCCAACGCGCTCGACCTGGGCGCGATGGCGGTGATGCTGTACGCCTTCCGCGAACGCGAAGAGCTGATGGACTGCTACGAAGCGGTTTCCGGCGCGCGCATGCACGCGGCGTACTACCGTCCGGGCGGTGTCTACCGCGACCTGCCGGACCACATGCCGAAGTACAAGGAATCGCGCTGGCACAAGGGCAAGGCGCTGAAGCAGCTCAATGCTTCGCGCGAGGGTTCGCTGCTGGACTTCCTGGAGAACTTCACCGTCGAGTTCCCCAAGCGCATCGACGAATACGAAACCCTGCTGACCGACAACCGCATCTGGAAGCAGCGTACCGTCGGCATCGGCGTGGTCGCTCCCGAACTGGCCCACCAGTGGGGCATGACCGGCGTGATGCTGCGCGGCTCGGGCATTGCCTGGGACCTGCGCAAGAAGCGTCCGTACGCCAAGTACGATGCCGTCGATTTCGACATCCCGCTGGGCAAGGAAGGCGACTGCTATGACCGCTATCTGGTCCGCGTTGCCGAAATGCGCGAATCCAACCGCATCATCAAGCAGTGCGTGGCGTGGCTGAAGGCCAACCCGGGCCCGGTGATGGTGAAGAACTTCAAGGTCGCTCCGCCCAGGCGCGAGGACATGAAGGACGACATGGAAGCGCTGATCCACCACTTCAAGCTGTTCAGCGAAGGCTACTGCGTGCCGGCCGGCGAGACCTACTCGGCGGTGGAAGCCCCGAAGGGCGAATTCGGCTGCTACCTGGTCTCCGATGGCGCCAACAAGCCGTTCCGCGTGCACCTGCGTGCGCCGGGCTTCGCCCACCTGTCCTCGATCGATTCGGTCGTGCGCGGCCACATGCTGGCTGACGTGGTGGCGATGATCGGCACCTACGACCTGGTGTTCGGCGAGGTTGACCGGTAATGCCGTCCGCCACGCCAACGCCCGCTGCAGGCAGCCGGCGCAAGCCGGCGCCGCAGTTTCTGGAATTTCACGTTATGCATTTCGCTGAGGTCGGCCGATGAAGGCGACAGGTAATTTCGAGGCGGCGCGCGACGTCGACCCGATGGTGGTGCTGAGCGACAAGACCCGCGCTCACATCGATCACTGGCTGTCCAAGTTCCCGCCGGACCGCAAGCGCTCTGCCGTGCTGCAGGGCCTGCATGCGGCCCAGGAGCAGAACCAGGGCTGGCTGACCGACGAACTGATCGCCGGCGTGGCCAAGTACCTGGACCTGCCGCCGGTGTGGGCCTACGAGGTCGCCAGCTTCTACTCGATGTTCGAGACCGAGAAGGTG
>NZ_LEKR01000033.1:0-51608 GCF_001580555.1 Stenotrophomonas sp. DDT-1 | reverse complement strand
GCCCCCGCCCCCTCCCACACGTATCAACAAAAGCGCCGGCAGGCGAACCAGCCGCCCGCGTTTTCATCAACTCAACTCAACCACTGCTTGCACGCGCCATCCACCTGTTCACCGCACGCCTGCTGCATCCGCTGCTGCAGTCGCGCCAGCGTCTCCGCACCCTGGTGCTTGCCGCTCCACGCTTTCAACTGCCCGGCAAGGCGTTCGAAGCGCTGGCGGGTGCGCTGGTGGTAGCCCGACGGCTGCGCCTCCAGTTCGGCGATCAGCGAGGCGGTGGCCTGCTCGATGCGCGGCGCGTCGTTCGGCGCCAGCTTCAGCAACCCTTCCACGTACAGCACGCCCCATTGCACGCGGGTGGCCGGGCCCTGCGCACCGTCGTAGGCACGCTTCAACCACTCCAGCGCCCCGGCGGTGTCGCCGCGCTGCTCGGCCAGTTCGGCCAGCTCGGGCATGTAGTAGTAGGGCTGCTCGCTGCGCTTCAGCTCCGCCAGCAACAACGCCTCGGCACCGGCGTCGTCACCGACCTGGCGCAATGCGTACGCCGCGCTGCTGATCGTTGCCTGGCGCGCGTGCGCATCGGTGGCGGCGGCATCGGCAGCGGCCACGCGCTGCTTGACCCGCTCAACCAGGGCCGGGGGCAGTGCGCCCTTCGGCTGCTGCTGGCGGGCAAGCGATACTTCGATCAGCGCCCGCGACAATGCGTCGTCGGCGCGGTCGCCGCGCTCGGCATCTGCGCGTTCCAGCGCGACCAGCAGCTGCTGGCCCAGCGTGTTGCGGGTGGCCGGCCCAGTACTGGCCTGCGTGACCAGCTGTGCGCCTGCATAGCCCAGCAACTCACGGTTGCGGCGGACTTCCGCCGGTTGCGCCAGCACCGCCTGCAGCAGTTCGCGCACTTCGGTGGGCGAGGCATCGGGCTTTTCGGCGGTTGCCAGGGCAAGCAGGGCGAAGCGGCGCTGCAGGGCGGCATCCGGTGCCGCCTTGGACAGTTGCCGCAGTACATCCTGGCTCCTGCGCTCGCCGGCCAGGCGGTTGGCGTCGACTTCCCAGCCGTAGTCGCCCAGCACCTGCCAGTCTTCGGCAGCCAACTTCTCCGGCGTGGCCAGGGCAATAGCCAGGGTGGCAGCGATTGCACTGCGGCGCCCGGCGGCGACGGTCAACGCCCGGGTCAGTTCGGCGGCGTCGTTGCCACCGGCCACGCGGGTGATTTCGTTGCGCTGTGGGTCCAGTACGATCAGGGTCGGGTAGCCGCGCACCCCGAAGCGTTCGCCCCAGGCCTGCGCACCTTCCTCGTCGCCATCCAGATAGACAGGAACGAATTTGCCGGTCAGCGCGATGAAGGCCGGGTCCTTGAACAGGCCCGCCTTGAGCTGGTTGCACGGCGGGCACCAGACCGCGCCCCAGTACAGCAGCACCGGCTTGCCGCTGTCGGCGGCTTCGGCGAAGGCATCATCGACGTCGCCCTGGCGCCACGCGATTCCCTTGGCCGGCGCAGGTGCCTCGGCGGAGTTGGCGGTGGAAACCGGGGCCGGGGTGCAGGCGCTCAGCGCCGACGCCAGCAGCAACACGGAAAGCGCGACGCGCATCGGCGGCATCTCGAAGGGGGACAGTCCATTGTAGGAATGGCCGGGGAGTGTGCTGATTCAGTTTGCTTATATCGGCTGGGCAGCTGGGCATGACACCCGCTGCCTTCAGGCGGCCGCCCGCACCATCTGCTGGTAGACCAGTCCGTTGAACTCGCCGGCCTCACCGTCAACCACGAAGCCATAGCGCAGATAGGTCGGCACAGCATTGAGCGAGGCGCGCACGGTCAGGACCGGCTCGCGTACCTGCGGCAGCACCGCCTCGAACAGTGCATGGCCGATGCCCTGTCCTTGGCAGGCGGGATCGACGAACAGCATCGCCAGGTGGCGGCCTTCCTTCAGCTCGACCACGCCGACGATACGGCCGTCCTGCTCGGCCACCAGGATATGGTTGTCGCCGCCGAGGCGTTCACCGAACGCATCGGCGGCGGCGACATTGCCGAACGTGGCGATGCCGGCTGCGCTGAGCGAAGGCGCGACCGCCGCAGTGAACGCGGCCAGGCACACCGCGCTGATCGCGGGCAGGTCATCGACGTGGGCAGGGCGAATCGTCGGCATGCAGTGTTCTTCCGGTAGTGGGCGGCGCGTCATCGTCGCCGCATGACTACACGCTAAGCTGCCGGCATGAGTGATTTCAATCCCGCTTACGCTGCGTTGTTTCCGCAACAGGGGCTGAGCCTGGGCCTGATGACGCCTGTCGCCGCGCATGGGCTGGCCGATCCGCATGACGCCAGGCGCATCGCACGGCTGGCCGATGACCTGGGCTTTGCCGCGTTGTGGACGCGTGATGTGCCATTGATGGTGCCGCAGGGTCCGGACGCGGTAGCGAGCGCGCTGGATGACCCGTTCCTGTGGCTGGGCATGCTGGCCGCTGCGACCGAGCGCATCGTGATCGGCAGCGCGGCCATCGTGCTGCCATTGCGCCAGCCGCTGCAGGTGGCGAAGTCGGCCCTGAGCCTGGACCGGATCAGCGACGGACGCTTCGTGCTGGGGCTGGGTTCGGGTGATCGCCCGGAAGAATTCGCTGCGTTCGGCGAGGATCTGGAGGGCAGGGCGGCGACCTTCCGTGAGCGCTGGTCGCTGCTGCGCGCGGCGCTGTCACCGGCGGCCGATGAGCGGAGCGCCGTACTGCAGGCCACGGGTGGCTTCGACGTGCTGCCGGCGCCGGCGGCGCGCATTCCGATGCTGGTGGTGGGTACCGCGCGGCAGAGCCTGCAGTGGATCGCGCGTGAGGCCGAGGGCTGGGCCACCTATCATCGCGAGGAAGCCGCGCAGGAAGGGCGCATCGGTCTGTGGCAACAGGCGCTGATGCAGCGCGGTGGGCCAGGCAAGCCGTTCGTGCAGTCGATGCTGCTGGACCTGCAGGCCGATCCGCAGGCGCCAGCCGAGTCGCTGCCGCTGGGCCTGAAGGTCGGCCGCGATGGCCTGCTTGACTACCTGCTGCGCGTGCATGCGCAGGGCGTGGCGCATGTGATGTTCAATCTGGTCGACAACGGGCGGCCGATGGACGCGGTGCTGCGTGAGATCGGGGAGCAGGTTCTGCCGCATATGCTCGGGTAGGTGTCTACCTTGGTGGACACGCTCCAGCAGTCGAGCACGGCTCGACTCTACATGGGGTTCGCATCTGCGTATCATTCGCATTTGATACCCCGATGCCGGAGCCCCACGTGACCCAACCTTCCCCCATGCACCCGACCGGACGCCTGTTCGCCGCGGTGGCTTTCATCGAGGCCGTGACCTGGGCCGGCCTGCTCATCGGCATGTGGATGAAGTACGGCCCGATGGCCAACGTGGCGCTGGTGAAGCTGTTCGGGCCGCTGCACGGCGTGGCCTTCCTGGTCTATGTGGCAGTCACCCTGTTTGCGGCAGTGCGCCTGCGCTGGCCGTGGTGGGCCAGTGCCCTGGCCCTGCTGGCAGCGATCCCGCCGCTGGTGACGCTGCCGTTGGAGTGGTGGTTCAAGCGCCGTGGCCTGCTGGGCCTGCGTCCGATGCGCTGAACCGACTGTTGCATGCCCATTCAAGAGAATGGGTATCAAATGCAAATACGAGCCGTTATCATTTGAGGATGGCGTCCGGTCCTGAGCGGGGCGGATGCCGGGCGGGGCGCGCAGGCGTGTCCGGCCAATCCTTCCCTGTTACGGCTGGTGTTTCATGCACGCACGTCCCGTCGTTCCCGGCTTGCCGGCGCTGGTGTTGGCTGCCCTGATCGGCACCATGGCGATGATGTCCTTCGTCGCGGTGATCGGTCCGGTGGTCCGCATGCTCGGCTTGTCCGAGTGGCATGCCGGACTGTCGGTCACCGCCGCGGGCGTGTTGTGGATGCTGGCCGCGCGCCCCTGGGGCCAGCTCAGCGACCGCATCGGCCGCAAGCGCGTGCTGATGCTGGCGATGAGTGCCTACACCGTGGTCTACATCGCGCTGGCGGTGTTCATCGACATTGCCTTGCAGGCGGTGCCGCCGGTACTGGTGTCAGTGCTGGTGCTGGTCGGCGCGCGTGGCCTGATTGGCCTGTTCTATGCGGCGGTGCCTCCTACCGCAGCCGCGCTCATCGCCGACAAGGCACCGACCGGCCAACGTGCGAAATTCCTCGCCCGCCTGGGCAGCGCCAACGCGCTGGGCATGGTGCTCGGCCCGGCCGCCGCGGGCTGGCTGGCCTACACGAACCTGTCGCTGGCGCTGTACGTGGCCGCGCTGCTGCCGTTGCTGGCACTGGCGTTGCTGGCCTGGCGGCTGCCGGCGACGCCGCCCGTGGTGGGCGTTTCCGCCCAGCGCCGCGCGCCGATGAGCTGCCTCGACCCGCGCCTGCGCCTGCCGCAGCTGGCGGCGTTCATCGCCATGGTCTCGGTGACCATCGCGCAGGTGACGGTGGGCTTTTTCGCGATTGATCGGCTGGGACTGGATGCGGCTGCGGGCGCACGCATGGCCGGCATTGCACTCACAGCAGTCGGCGTCGGCCTGATCCTGGCGCAGGCACTGGTGATGAAGCTGGAGGTCCATCCACGCCGCTGGATCGTCCTCGGTGCGCTGATTTCTGGCATTGGCTTTGCTTCGGTGGCGGGCGTGCAGCAGGGCTGGCAGTTGCCGGCGGCGTATGCGCTGGCAGCGTTCGGCATAGGCTTTGTATTCC
Organism: Stenotrophomonas sp. DDT-1; assembly: GCF_001580555.1. NCBI lineage: Bacteria > Pseudomonadati > Pseudomonadota > Gammaproteobacteria > Lysobacterales > Lysobacteraceae > Stenotrophomonas > Stenotrophomonas sp. DDT-1. Next base: position 46,901 of record NZ_LEKR01000033.1, on the reverse strand, counting down.
CCTCGTTCCAGGCGCTGGCCGCCGACGCGGTGGAAGCGCACGAGCAGGGTGCCGCAGCAGGCACCGTCGCGGCAGCGCAGGGCCTGGGCATGGTGGCCGGGCCGATGCTCGGCACGCTGTTGTATCGCGGCGGGCCCAGCCTGCCTTACCTGCTGGTCGGCGCGTTGCTGCTGTTGCTGTGCGCGTTGGCTGCAGTGCATCGGATGAAGGAGACCCCATGAACGATTCCCTGATGCAGGGCGCGTGGCCGGAGGCTGCGCCAGCGCCGCAGGAGAGCAGCGACGACGCGTCGCTGTTCCTGCTGCAGCACGCTGGCCAGCACGTGCACGCACGCGGTTGCCGCGCCACGCTGCCGGCCGGTGCACTGGCGACGTTGGCAGAGCGCGTTGCGGCGTTCTTTGCCCAGCAGCGTGGCGGCCCGGGCCTGCTGGTGGGGGCGGTGCCGTTCGAACCGCGTGCGGACGACGCGTTGTACCAGCCCGAGCGCCTGCTGCCGGCCCTGCCGTTGCCGCCGCAGGCCGCGCCGGCGCTGGAGGGTGCCCTGCAGGCCGAGCCCGCGCCCAAGGCATACGCGGCGTCGGTGGCGGCTGCGGTGCAGGTACTGCGCGCGCCCGGACTGAACCTCCAGAAGGTGGTGCTGGCGCGCAGCCTGCTGGCGCGCACCCGCCAGGTGCTGTTCCCGGACGTGCTGCTGGCACGCCTGGGCGCGGATCCGTCGGTGGCGACCTACGCGGTGCCGCTTCCGGTGGAGCTGGGCCAGGTACCGGCCTGGCTGGTCGGTGCGACGCCGGAGCTGCTGCTGCGCAAGCGCGGCGCCGAACTGTTGTCGCATCCGTTGGCGGGTTCCGCACGGCGCAGTGCCGATGCCGCCGAGGACGAGCGTGCGGCGCAGGCGCTGCTGGCCTCGACCAAGGACCACGACGAGCACCGCCACGTGGTCGAAGCCATCGTCGAGGGCCTGGCACCGTACTGCAGCCACATCGATGCACAGCCGCGGCCGGCGCTGCATGCCACCGCCAGCATGTGGCATCTGGGTACCCGCATCCATGCCACGCTGAAGGATCCGCAGACATCGGCGGCCGCGCTGCTGGCGCAGCTGCATCCCACGCCGGCGGTCTGCGGTACGCCGCGGTTGGCGGCGCTGCAGCGCATCCGCGAGCTGGAACCTGTACCGCGTGGCTTCTATGCCGGCGCCGTGGGTTGGTTGGACGCGCAGGGTGACGGCGACTGGTACGTGGCGATCCGCTGCGCGCGCCTGCAGGGCACGCAACTGCGCCTGTATGCCGGTGCCGGCATCGTCGCCGAGTCGCACCCCGAGGCCGAGGTGGCCGAAACCGCAGCGAAGTTTGCTGCCCTGTTGAACGCGCTGGGTGTCCATGAATCCGCGCCCGCCATCGAGCCTGCCGCATGAATGCTTCCGTTGAATCCTCCCGCCTGCCACTGCAGCAGGTGTGGCCCGACGCGCTGGTGGCGCGCTATCGCGAGGCCGGTCACTGGCGTGGCGAGACCTTCCCGGCGTTCCTGCGCGAACGTGCGGAACGCTATGCCGACGACATCGCGGTGGTCGCCGGCGACGTGCGCCTGAGCTACGCGCAGCTGTGGCACGAGGCCGGGCGCATCGGTGCCGGCCTGCTGGCGCTCGGCCTGCAGCCTGGCGAACGGGTGCTGGTGCAGCTGGGCAACACCGCAGGCTTCATCACCACGGTCTGCGGCCTGTTCCGGGCCGGCCTGGTGCCGGTGTACGCGCTGCCGGCGCACCGCATCACCGAGCTGGCGCACTTCGCCAACAAGGCCGAAGCCAGTGCCTACATCACCACGGCACTGCACGATGGCTTCGATCATCGCGGGCTGGCGCGGGCACTACAGGCCGAGGCCCCGGCAGTGCGCCATGTGGTGATCGACGGCGATGCGGCGGAGTTCATCGCGCTGGAGGCGCTGCAGGGCGATCGCAGCCAGCTGCCGGTCGATCCGGACCCGCAATCGGTGGCGTTCCTGCAGATTTCCGGAGGCAGCACCGGGCTGTCCAAGCTGATTCCGCGTACCCACGACGACTACATCTACTCGTTCCGCGCCAGCAATGACCTCTGCGGCATAGACCGCGACAGCGTCTACCTGGTCGCGCTGCCGGCCGCGCACAATTTCCCGATGAGCTCGCCCGGCTTCTTCGGCGCGTTGTACGCCGGCGCCCGCGTGGTGCTCAGCCCCGGCCCCGGGCCGGACGCCGCATTCCCGCTGATCGCCCGCGAAAAGGTGACCTGCTGCGGCCTGGTGCCGCCGCTGGCGCTGCTGTGGGCGCAGGCGGCCGCCACCAGCAAGCATGACCTGTCGAGCCTGCGGGTACTGCAGGTGGGCGGCGCCAAGCTGGTGCCGGAAGCCGCGCGGCGGGTGATCGACGGCCTCGGCTGTACCTTGCAGCAGGTATTCGGCATGGCCGAAGGGCTGGTGAACTACACCCGCCTGGACGATCCGGAAGAACTGATCGTGGCCTGCCAGGGGCGGCCGATCAGTCCGGATGATGAAGTGCGCGTGGTCGATGACCATGACCAGCCGGTGGCCGAGGGCGAGGTGGGGCATCTGCTCACCCGTGGCCCGTACACCATCCGTGGCTACCACAACGATGCGGTGGCCAATGCGCGCTCGTTCACCGACGACGGCTTCTATCGCACCGGCGACCGTGTGCAGCAGCTGCCCGGGGGCTATCTGGTGGTACAGGGGCGTGCGGGTGACCACATCAACCGTGCCGGCGAAAAGATCTCCGCCGAGGAGATCGAGGACCACTTGCTGGCACATCCGGGTGTGTTCGATGCGGCCGTGGTCTCCATTCCCGATGAGTACCTGGGCGAGCGCAGCTGCGCCTTCGTGATTCCGCAGGGCGAACCGTTCAAGGCGCCGGCGCTGAAGTCCTGGATGCGCGGGCGTGGCCTGGCGGCGTTCAAGGTGCCCGATCAGGTCGTGTTCGTCGACAGTTTCGATACCACCGCGGTCGGCAAGATCAGCCGCCGCGAACTGCGCGCGCAACTGCGTGCGCGTCATCTGCAACAGACAGGAGGAACGCGCTGATGGCGCTGCCCCGTATCACTGATTACCCCTTGCCGACCGCCGCCGAACTACCGCAGGCGCGTGGCCCGTGGCGCCCGCAGCGCGATCGTGTCGCGCTGCTGGTGCACGACATGCAGCGTTATTTCCTGGCCGCATTCGACGCCGGCAATGCACCGCTGCGGCCGGCCGTGGACAACATCGCACGCCTGCTGGCGCACTGCCGCGCGCAGGGCATTCCGGTGTTCTACACCGCCCAGCATGGCGACCAGGACCGGCGTGATCGTGGCCTGCAGGCCGACCTGTGGGGACCGGGCATGCGTCGCAGCGCCGATCATGAGCCGATCATCGAGGCGCTGGCGCCGCAGCCGGGCGAGCATGTGCTGGTCAAGCATCGCTATAGCGCCTTCCAGCGCAGCAACCTGGAGACGCTGATGCGGGTACGTGGGCGTGATCAGCTGCTGGTGACCGGCGTGTACGCCCATATCGGCTGTACCGCGACCGTCGTCGAGGCCTTCCAGCGTGACATCGAGGCCTTCATCGCCGCAGATGCGGTGGCGGACTTCTCGCGTGCCGATCACGATCAGGCGCTGCACTGGATCGCGCGCACCTGTGGTGTGCCGATGACCACCGATCAGCTGCTGGAGGTGCTGTGATGGCTGCCATGGGTGAGGCGGTGGATCTGGAGCGGATGCGTGCCGACGTGGCGCGCGTGCTGGAGTGCACGCCAGCCGAGATCGGCGACGACGACAACCTGATCGACCTGGACCTGGATTCAATGCGCATGCTCGGCCTGGTCCTGGCCTGGGGCAACACTGGCCTTCCGCTGGAGTTCTCGCAGTTGGCCGAGCACACCACGCTGCGCCAGTGGTGGGGTGTGGTGCAACAACTGCAGGCCGCGCAGAACGCATGAACGCCGCAGCGCTGGCCACGCCGGTGGCGTTGACCGAGGCCCAGGCGGGGCTGTGGTTCGCACAGCGGCTGGCACCGGACAATCCGTCATTCAATACCGCGCACGCGGTATGGATCGACGGCCCGCTGGACGTGGCCGCGTTCGTCGCAGCCGCAGACCAGGCTGCGCGCGAGGCTGAGGCTTTCGCATTGCGCTTTGCCGAAGGTGCCGATGGCCAGCCGCTGCAGTGGCATGACACGGCACACGTGCCGTTGCTTTCGGTGCGCGATGTTTCTACCGAGGCGGATCCCGCCGCTGCGGCACGCAGCCTGATGCACGCCGACCGGCTGAGCCCGGTCGATCCCACCAGGGACCGGATCAGCCAGCAGGTACTGTTCGATCTGGGTGGCCTGCGCTGGGTCTGGTACCTGCGCGTGCATCATCTGGCGGCCGATGGCTACGGCATGGTGCTGTTCACTGATCGGGTGTGCGCGTTGTATGCCGGTCGTACCGGTGAGTCACTGCCGGGGCTGGCGGGCGTGCTGGCCGATGATGCCGCCTACCGTGCCGATCCGCGCCGCGTGCAGGCCGGGCAGTGGTGGCGTGAGCACATGCAGGGCGCACCGGCAGGCGCAGGCCTGGCCGGCACGCTCGCGGCCAGTGACGACGCGCTGCGCTGGGTGCAGCCGCTCGATGCGGCCTTCCGTGAGCTGTTGCTGCAGGCTTCGGTGCGTTGGCTGCAGCCTTGGCCGGATATGCTGGTCGCGCTGGCGGCCGAGTACCTGCGGCGGATGAGTGGCGCCGATGAAGTGGTGCTGGGCGTGCCCTACATGGGGCGGTTGGGCAACGCGTCGGCGCGGGTGCCGGCGATGGTGATGAATGTGTTGCCGCTGCGCGTGGCGGCCGGCGAGGGCAGCGTCGAGGCCTTTGCCCGGGGCCTGGGTCGCCAGCTCAGTCAAGGCCGCAGGCACGGCCGCTACCGGGGCGAGCAGCTGCGCCGGGACCTGGGCCTGGTCGGCACGCAGCAGCGCCTGCACGGCCCGCTGGTGAATGTGCAGCCGTTCTACAGGCCGCTGGCGCTGACTGGTGTGCAGGCGGCGCTGGAGGTGCTGTGCACCGGGCCGGTGGATGATCTGGCGCTGGGTTTCCGTGGCGATGGCCAACACCTGCTGGATCTGGAGATCGAGGCCAATCCCGCGCTGTACAGTCGCGAGGATGTCGAGGCGCACGCGGCGCGGCTGCTGCATTTCGTGTCGGCGGCGCTGCAGGCTGACGATATCGCCGCCGTGCCCCTGGCGACGCCCGCGGAGGCGCAGCAGCTGCTGCAAGGTTTCAACGCCACCGCGCACGCGCTTCCTGAGACCACCTTGGTTGAATTGCTGCAGCAGGTCATGGATCGGGACCCGCACACGCCTGCGTTGGTGTTCGGCGATGCGACGCTGGATTACGCGACGCTGGAAGCGCGCAGTTTCGCGCTGGCGGCACAGCTGCGGGCAATGGATGTCGGCCCGGGCAGCGTGGTGGCGGTAGCATTGCCGCGCTCGCTGGAGCTGGTGATCGCGCTGGTCGCGGTGCTGCGTGCAGGCGCGGCCTATCTTCCGTTGGACCTTGCCCATCCCGACGAGCGGCTGGCGCGCATCTTCGCCTCGGCGCAGCCGGTGTGCGTTCTGGCTGCGGCGGAGATTTCGGCGCGCACGGCCGGCGTACCGGTGCTCGCGCCGTCGCAGTGGGCCGCGCTGAGCTTCGCTGCGCCCTGGGCCGATCCGGCGCCCAGCGATGCGGCCTATGTGATCTATACCTCCGGTTCGACCGGGGAACCGAAGGGCGTGGTCGTCGAACACCGTGCCATCGTCAACCGCCTGCTGTGGATGCGCGAGCACTACGGCATCCGCGCCGATGACCGCGTGCTGCAGAAAACCCCGGCCACCTTCGATGTGTCGGTCTGGGAGTTCTTCCTGCCGTTGCTGTGCGGGGCAACGGTGGTGATTGCCGGGCCCGATGCGCATCGCGACCCCACTGAACTGGCCCGCTTGATCCGTGGCCATGGCATCACCACGGCGCATTTCGTGCCGTCGATGCTCGATGCCTTCCTCGCTGCACCGGCCTCCGAAGGCCTGCAGCTGCGACGGGTATTCACCAGTGGCGAGGCGCTGGACGCCGCGTTGCGCGACCGCTTCCACGCGCGCATGCACGCCGAGCTGCACAACCTGTATGGCCCGACCGAAGCCGCCGTGGACGTCAGCTACTGGCCGGCGTCGGCGCAGGATCGATCGCGGCCGGTACCGATCGGCTTCCCGGTCTGGAATACCCGACTTTACGTGCTGGACGCGCGGATGCAGCCGGTGCCGGTCGGTGTGGCCGGTGACCTTTATCTGGGCGGTGTGCAACTGGCGCGCGGCTATCTCGGTCGCGAGGACCTGACTGCCGAACGCTTCCTTGCCGATCCTTTCCTGGCGGGCGAGCGCATCTACCGCACCGGCGACATAGCGCGCTGGCGCAGCGATGGTGCGGTGGAGTACCTGGGCCGCAGCGACCATCAGGTGAAACTGCGCGGCCTGCGCATCGAGTTGGGTGAGATCGAGGCGGGTTTGCGCGAACTGCCGGGCATGGAGCGGGTGGAAGTGCTGCTGCGCCAGGATGCGCCCGGCGACGCGCGTCTGGTGGCGTATGTGCCGACTGCGCTTGCCGATGCCGTGATGCTGCGCAGCCATCTGGCCACGCGTGTGCCGGACTACATGCTGCCCTCGGCGTTTGTCGGCGTGGACGACTGGCCGGTGACCGCCAACGGCAAGCTCGACCGCAACGCGTTGCCGAAACCACCACAACATGAGGTCGCCGGATTGGCGCCGCGCACGCCGTTGGAACAGGAGCTGGCGTCGCTGTTTGCCCAGGCACTCGGGCGAGAAGCGCCGGTGGCGGTGGATGCGGATTTCTTCAGTCTCGGCGGTGACTCGCTGTCGGCGGTGCACCTGCTGCTGGCGATCGAACAGCGCTGGCGCTGCGATCTCGGTCTGGGGTCCTTGTTTGCCCAGCCCACCGTGGCCGCGCTGGCGGTTCGCATTGCCGAGCCACCCGCGCTGGCCGATCACGCGCTGGGGCCGGTGATCGCGCTGGCCGCGGCCGAAGCGGCCGGGACATCGCCGCTGTTCGTGCTGCACCCGGCCGGCGGCATCGCCTGGAACTACCGCACCCTGGCCCGGGCAATGCAGCCGGCACGCCCGGTGTATGGCCTGCAGTCGCCGGCACTGGACGCGCGGCAGCCGCTGCCGAGCAGCATCGAGGCGATGGCCAGCGACTACGTACAGCGCGTGGTTGCATTGCAGCCAAAGGGGCCGGTGCACCTGCTGGGCTGGTCGGTGGGGGGCATCCTCGCCCAGGCGATGGCGGTGCGCCTGCATGAGATCGGCCGCGAGGTCGGCGAACTGGTACTGCTGGATGCCTATCCCAGCGAGTGCTGGCGGGCCGAGCCGGAACCCGATGCCATCGCCGCATTGCGGGCACTGCTGGCGATTGCCGGGCATGACCCGGATGCGCATCCGGAACTGGACAGCCGGGAGCGCATTCTCGCGTTCCTGCGTCGTGGTGGCAGTGCGCTGGGTAGCCTGCCGGATGTCGTGCTGGATGGCGTGGTGCGCGCCGTGACCGGCACCAATCGACTGATCCGTGAACATATCCACCGGCCGTTCGATGGCACGCTGGTGCATGTGCGTGCGGGCCGGGATCACCAGGCGCGGCCACAGTTGCAGTCGGCGTTGTGGCGGACACACGCGCGCAGGGTGCAGTCGTTGGAACTGCCGTTCCTGCATGCAGAACTGACCGGCCGCGATGCGGTGGCGCAGCTGGCGCCGTGGTTGTCGGCGCGGTTGCGCCAATGGGACGAGCAACAGGAGATCGCAGCATGCAGTTGACCGGCTTTGAAGGTCGCGTGGCACTGGTGACCGGCGCTGCCGGCGGCATCGGCGAGGCACTGGTACGGTTACTGGCCGCGGCCGGTAGCACCGTGGTGGCGACCGATCGCGAGGCGCCGCGCGTGTCAGATACCCGGGTGACGTCGTTTGCACTCGATGTAACCGACAGCGCCGCGGTGGACGCCCTGGTGGACCAGGTCGAGTCCAGCATCGGGCCGATCATGTTGGCCGCCAGCGTGGCCGGCGTACTGCATGTGGGCGGTGTCACCGAGACCGGCGACGACGACTGGCGCCGTGTATTCGCGGTCAATGCCGATGGCGTGTTCCATGTCGGTCGTGCGCTGGCGCGGGTGATGTCGCCGCGCCGGCAGGGCGCAATCGTTACCGTCAGCTCGAATGCGGCTGGCGTGCCGCGGCACGGCATGGCGGCGTATGCCGCGTCCAAGGCCGCCGGCACGATGTTCACACGCTGCCTCGGGCTGGAGCTGGCGCCGTTGGGCATCCGCTGCAACATCGTCGCCCCGGGCTCGACGCTGACCCCGATGCAGACCGGCATGTGGCAGGACGAGCACGGCGCCGAGCGGGTGATCGCCGGCAACCTGGAGACCTACAAGGCCGGCATTCCGCTGCGCAAGCTGGCCACCCCCGAGGACATCGCGCACTCGGTGATGTTCCTGCTCTCCGAGCAGGCCGGGCACGTAGCGATGAGCGACCTGTATGTGGACGGCGGCGCCACCCTGCGCGGCTGAGGTCCTCAGAGCCGAACCCATGACTCGGCTAATTCAGAAGGCAGCCAATGTAGCTGTCAATGCCAACCCGGCGTGGCATAGGCATTCTTGAGTCTGTTTGTTCAGCAATGCTGTTCGATCAGGCTGATGATGTGACCGAGCAGGCCATCTAGCGAAGTGAACTCTTCGTACACGTTATCGAACGCTACTTTGTCACGGATCTGGTACCGGCCTGTTGCGAATTCAAAGACGTAGCAATCCATATCGCTCTCTCCGAGTTCTACATAGCCGCCCATGGATCCCTGGCCGCGAGCGAGAAGGTTCATTTCCACCAGGGCAAGGGCTGACCCACCATCGCAGTATGAGCGTGAAGTACTCGAGTAGAGGAAGACTCCCGCTGCTGCTAGGCCATCGTGGCGTGAAAGAAAGCCCACATAGGACTCTGGCAGGACGATGCCTAGCGTAGAAAGCGCCGAGCTCTGGAGTGCGTCGATGTCAGGACGTTCAATTGGAGGGCCAAGGTACATCTCGGCTTCGTTGAGATTCGCGCGAAGCTTGAGAAGTCTGGCTTCTACTGAAAGCGGCATTTGCTGAGATTGAATTCAAGTGCAATGGGGGCAGTCAAACACTGGGGAATTCGTCCTTCCACGTCAATTGCAGTCGCCTCAGGCTGTTCAATTTGGTCAACCATTGACGTGGTTGGCTCGCGGTAGCGATTGGACAGCAGCGCTGCTGGGAGTCGACAAGCGCCAAGCAATGTTGGCGTAACCAGCAGCGTGGATCAGGATTGTCGTGTCCAAGGGGCGCCGAACGAGGTCGGCGTAATGTGTTCAACCCGCGCTGCGCGGCTTGCGCGTACGTTTTGGCTTTGCGGTATCACCGCCGCTGGCGGCGCTGTCCTGCAGCGCCTGAAGCCAGGACAAGGTGTCCACGTAGTCGATGAAATGCCGCAGGTAGCCGGGGCTGGTGGCCTGCATCATGTCGAGCATGCGTTGCACCAGCACCGCCGAGTTCAGCGGGCCGCCATCGGCCGGGGCCTCGGCGCGCAGCGAGCGGCGCACCTGCAGCTCGCTGCGCAGCTCCGACCATTCGCGCTGCACCTGCTGCAGCATCGGCACTTGTGGGTAATACGGCAGCGAGCGCGACCCCGCATTGAGGTCACGCACCAATGCGCGCAGGCCTTCCAGCGCGGGCGGCTTACTTGGCATCCGGGGCCTTGGGCTTGGGAATCGGCGCGATCTCCACGCGACGGTTGCGCGCGCGGCCTTCCTCATTGGCATTGGAACTGACCGGCTGCTCGCTGCCGAACGCGGCGGCGAACACGGCATCTGCGGGTACGCCGTCGGCAATCAGGGTGCGGGTCACGGTCAGCGAGCGCTGCGCGGACAGCTCCCAGTTGTCGGCAAAGCGGCGGTTGCCTTCGCGCACCGGCGCGTCATCGGTGAAACCACTGACCATCAGGATCTCTTCGCGGCTGCCCAGATAGGCGGCCAGCGGTGCGGCCAGACTGCGCAGCAGCTCCTGGCCTTCCGGCTGCAGCTGGTCCGAGTTCAGCGCGAACAGCACGCTGCCGCTGATGCCGATGCGGCCGTCGACCAGCGTCACGCGACCGGCAGCCAGCGGGCCAGCCAGCGCCTGTTCCAGGGTCTGCAGGCGCTTGGCCTCGGCCTGGCGCTGCTTCACTTCCTGCTCCAGCCGCTGCGACAGCTCCAGCTGCACCGCGACCACACCCACCAGGATCAGCACGAACGCACCCAGCAGCACCGACATCAGGTCGCCGAAGGCGGCCCAGATCGGTGCGTGCGAGCCGCCATCGACCTCCAGCTCGTCACTCATGCGCTACCGGCCTTGCCGCGGCGGGCGGCCAGCTGCTGCAGCTCTTCCATCACCTGTTTCTGCGACAGCAGGCTGAGGTCGACCACCTCGCGCGCCTGCGCCACGTAGTAAGCCAGCTGCTCATCGCTACGAGCCAGCGAGGCATCCAGGGCGCCACCGATCTGTTCCAGGCGGCCGGACAGCGCGGTGGCGGCGGCGCCGAACTGCGCGACCGCTTCACCGAAGGCGCCGGCCAGCTGGCCGACGTCATCCGCGCTGCCGGTGAGTGCTGCCGCAATGCCGTCCAGCTTGCCGGTCTCGGCAGCGATATGGTCGGTGAAGCGGTTGCCGACGCGTTCCAGCAACTCGGCCGAGCCACCGACCAGCGCGTCTACGGCGGTGCGCTGTTCGTGCGACGCATGGTTGACCGCATCGAGCAGCGTCTGCACGGTGGCCAGCAGGCGGCCGCGCTCTTCCAGCATCGCGTTGTCGCGCACCAGGCTTTCGGACAGCGTACTGCGCAGCTCGTTGATGACGTCGGCCGCAGCCTTCGGAGCGGCGGCCGCGGTCTGCAGCAGGGTAGACACCTCGGCCAGCGTGGCACTGGCCTGCGCGCGACCGTTCTCGCCGATCTGCTGTGCGGTGGCTGCCAGCGCGTCGCAGACCTGTTGCTGCTGTGCAGCCAGGCGTTCGCCATTGGCCTGCAGGCGCTCGGCCAGCTCGCTGGAAACGTGCTGCAAGGCATCGCTCCAGCGCTGCAGGCGCTGTTCGTCACCGGCCTGCAGTTGCGCCTGCAGGGCGGCGTGGGCCTGCTGCAACTCGGCGCTGACCGCGTCCCAGCGTGCCTGGCGCTGCTGCTCGCGGCTGTCCAGGCTGGCCTGCAGTTGGGCATGCGCAGTCGAGGCGGCGGCCTGGGCGGCTTGCCACTGCTGCGAGCGCTGCTGTTCGTGGTCCTGCAGCAGCGACTGGCTGGCCTCGTGGCGCTGTTCCAGTGCCTGCAGCAGTGCCTGCGCGTGCTCGTCCAGCTGCTGGCCGGCCGCCAGCAGCGCCTGCTGCTGGCGCTCGATCAGCGCGCTGTTCAGTGCCTGCTGCTGCTCGATGGCGGCGCGCCAGGCCTCGGCGTTGCCGTTGGCATCGGCCTGCAGGCGCTCGCCGATACGCGCGACGAGTGCTTCGGCGTGCGTGCCCTGGCCATCGCTGAAGGCCTGCAGGTGCTGGCGCAGATCACTCACCAGCGCCTGCTGCGCCTGGGACTGTTCACTCACCACCTTGGCCCAGCTGGCTTCGGTGGCGACCCGGCTGCGTTCGAAACCGTCGCTCAGGCCCGCCAGCTGCTGTTGCACGGCCCGCTCGACACGGGCATGCAACGCTTCGCCATGGTGAGCCAGACCGGCCAGGGTGGTCTCTGCCATCGGCTGCAGCGCGCCACCGATGGCCGCGGCACTGGCTTCGGCACCTTCGCGCAGCGACTGCTGCAGCGACAGGGCCAGGCGTTCCTGCAGCGCCTGGCTCTGCGTCAGGAACTCGGCCTGGCCTGCCAGCAGGCGCTCATTGGCGGCCGCACTGTGCTGTTCAAAGGTGCTGGTCATCGCCTGCAGGCGGTCGACCAGCGCCGGCAGCGCGGCGGACTGTGCCTGCAGCAGGCGCAGCGATTCGGCGCGCTGCCAGGCCTGCGAATACGGGTGCAGGTCGCCGGCAATGGCGCGGTCCAGCTGCTGCACGGCCTGCAGGCGGTCGCGGCGCAGCAGCGCGGCCAACAGGCCGAGCATCGCCGAGCTGGCCACGCCGGCGATCGAGGTACCGAAGGCCACCGCCAGGCCCTGCACCGGCGAGGCCAGCGAGCCGCGGATCGCGGTCATGTCGGTCGCGCTCTGCAGGGCCAGTCCGGTGCCACGCAGCGTGTCCATCATGCCCAGCAGGGTCCCGAGCATGCCCAGCAGCACCAGCAGGCCAACCAGGTAAGGGGTCAGCACCGGTGCGGGCAGGGCGGTGCGCTCGCCTTCCACGCGCAGGCGCACCGCGTTGCGCAGGCCCATCGGCACGCGCTCCAGCCAGGGGGCGAGGCTTTCCTTTGCGCTGGACAGGTCGTTCAGTGCGGCGCGCAGGCCGTTGCTGGCCTGGCGGTAGCGGTACAGCTCCACGCCGCCGGCGATGTAGCAGGCCGCGATGATTGCCGCCACCGCTGCACCCAGCGGATGCACCGAAACGTAGCCAATGCCGATCCAGCACACGGCCAGCAGGCCGACAAGGAAAACAACGACATGGAGAGCAGTTCTGGACATGGTGTTCCGGTCAGTGGGAGCGCAGGGCATCTTGCAGCCCTTCGATCGGGTGGAAGCGCAGCTGCAGCTCGGCGAGCAGCAGCGTGCGCATGTCATGGCGGAAGGCCGCGCGCCAGCCGGGCTGGCCATGCACGCGTTCAAAACGGGCGCCGAGCACCGCCGGCGCGGTGGCCAGCAGGCTGTGCTCGCGCGGGGTGAGGGTCTGTTCCATCACCGCATCAACCTCGGCCAGTCGCGCCAGCTCCGGCGAGACCTGTACCAGCTGGTCGCGCAGGCGGCCGCGCAGGCGCCCGGTGGCGGTCTGGATGGCCTGCTGCAGCACCCGGTAGCGCTGGCGCAGCGAAGCGAAGTTGGGTGCGGCCGCGGCCTCGGCCAGGTCCAGCAGGCGCTCGGCCTCGGCGTCCTCGCGGATCGAGGCCAGCAGGCTGGCATGGGCCTGGGCGCAGTCGGCCAGTACATCCCCGGCCGCCTCGGCAGCTTCGCCGGGCTCGGGCAGGCGTCCTCCCAACGCGCCGGACAGGGCCACGGCACGGCTCCAGTCCACCCACTGGCCGAGGCGATCGGTCAGGACGGGACTGCTGGCCGGCATCGCGCCGTCGCTGAGACGGGCGAGCAGGCGGAGGAACTCCGGTCCACCCAGGACCGGCTGCGCTGCGTTCGCCATCAAGGGGTGAGGGGCCAAAAACCACTGATTTTACAGCCAGATGACCCCGGCTGGATGAAGGCGGGGCCTGGGTGGCGGTACCCGCAGGCGCGACAAGGCTTAGAATCTCCGGCTGCATCCACCCGTTCGACCCCTGGAGTACCCCCATGACTGTTGCGCAGTTCTACCCGATCGGCACCCCCGGACAGCCCTGGGGCGACGTGGAACGCGCACAGTGGCGGGCCCGCCAGCAGCGCCAGCGCAGCTACCACGATGACGTGGTGGCCGCCCTCGAGCGCCTGGACGACAGCGTTTTCGACGTGATCCAGTACGGCCAGCTGGACTATGCACCGGACCATTACCCGCTGTTCGCGGTGGTCAACCACGACTGGAACCCGGCGCTGCCGACCGCGCTGATCACCGGTGGCGTGCATGGCTACGAGACCAGCGGCGTGCACGGCGCCCTGCAGTTCCTGGAACAGCAGGCCGAGCGTTACCTGGGCCGGCTGAACCTGATCGTGGCGCCCTGCGTCAGCCCGTGGGGCTACGAGCGCATCCAGCGCTGGAACCCGGGTGCGATCGACCCGAACCGCAGCTTCCGTGACGGCGGCCAGATCGAGGAAGCGGCCGCCCTGATGCGCTGGGTGGCCGAGCGCAAGCCGAACCTGCTGGTGCACCTGGACCTGCACGAAACCACCGACAGCGACCTGCACGAATTCGATCCGGCGCGTTGCGCCCGCGACGGCAAGCCGTTCGAGCGCGACACCATTCCCGATGGCTTCTATGTGATCGGCAACAGCGAAGACCCGCAGGCCGAGTTCCAGAAGGCCCTGATTGCCGCCGTGGCCCCCATCACCCACATCGCCCCGGCCGATGCCGACGGCAACCTGGTCGGCCTGCCGCTGCAGTCGCCGGGCGTGGTCTGGGGCGAGTCGCGTTCGATCGGCGCCTGCGCCGGCTTCACCGACGCACGCTTTGCCACCACCACCGAAGTCTACCCGGACAGCCCGCGCACCAATCCGCAGGAATGCAACGACGCCCAGGTGGCGGCGGTCTGCGCCGGCCTGGATTTCGCCCTGTCGGCGCAGTAGCGCATCAACACGAGGTAGCGCCGGGGCCCTGCCCGGCGGGTCGGGCGTGCGCTAGCCCAGCAGGATCACGACCCACACCGTACCGACCATCAGCAGCGCGGTGGTCTGTGCGGCGCTGCCCATGTCCTTGGCGTTCTTGGATAGTGGGTGGTGGTCAAGCGAGATGCGGTCGACCACCGCTTCGATGGCCGAGTTGAGCAGTTCCACCAGCAGGCTGATGAAGCAGGCCGCCAGCACCACGGCGCGTTCGACCCTGCTGATGTCCAGCAGGAACCCGGTGGCGATCAGCAGTGCATGCAGCAGCAACAGCTGCCGGAAGGCTGCTTCGCCACGGAAGGTGGCAATGAAGCCATCGCGCGAATGGATCAGCGTATGGAAGATACGGCGAAGCCCGGTCTTGCCGTGCGGGTACTTGCCGCTGTCCCTGGGGTGAAGTGGCTGCATGCCGGTCCTGCCATGAATTGACCTCACGACAGGATGTGCAGGCGGGCGTCGGGAACGCGTCGGACGCGCGTTGGATTTTCCTTCAGCCGCCTTGGCGCTGCGCCTGGATGGCCTGGTCGAGGGCGTCCAGCTCATCCGTCGGCGAGGCCAACCATGCCGGGTACGCCTCGGTCTCGACGAAGGCGGAGGATCGCAGCACGTCATCGAACGCCGGATTGTCCTTCTCCGCATGGCGCAGCAGGCCGGACATCAGCCCGCAGATGCGGACTGCGGCCTGGAAGGCGCCCTGCAATGAACCGGCCGGCTCGGTGACCGTGTTGAGGAAGGCCGCATAGGCCGGCCCATCGAAGACGAAGTCCTCGCGCCGCTGGAAGGCATCACCGTTGAGGTTGGCTTCGCCAGAGACGTGCCGCGAGAATCCCCAGGACCAGATGTCGAGGAAACGCAGGTCATCCAGCATCCGGCGCGCATCGTCATTCAATGGAACGGCGCCGGACAGGGCGTGCTCCAGCGTGGCCGCCGCGAAGGGCTCGGTGCCCTCGTGGGCCAGGAAATCGCTCAGGCAGCGCAGGGCACCGGGATGATGCGGGTCCAGCTGCAGCGCCCGGTAGATCACCCGCGCACCTTCGACGTGACGGCCCTGGGCGATGAAGATGTTGAGGGCATGGTGCGCGAGCTGGTCGGCGCTGAGGTCGGCAATGCGGGTCATCGGGTCTGGCGGGCATGGACGAAAGGTGTGCGCCAGTCTGACAGATCGCTCAATCGGCCGGGCTGCGTGAATCGCGGATCGAATAGATCACCGAGAAGATCTTCCAGCCCTGTTCGGTCCGGACCAGCTGCCACATTTCCTTGCCCCAGTTGGTCTTCACCCCATCGTCGTGAAAGCTGTAGTCAAACGCTACCGAGGCCACATCGCCGTCCGTCTCGATCTTCGTGTTGGAGAACTTCTCCTCCTTCGGCCTGGGCGAGGCCACGGCCCCGTCGATCAGCGCGATGAAGTTGTTGGCGGGGATCTGCCGCGCCTTGATCGCATCGGGCTTGGCCTTGCGGATGTCCTGCAGGCGCGCGTCCTCGGAAACGAACTGCCAGCCGATATCCTCCGGCTTGTCAGAGAAGAACAGGCTCATGTAGGTCGGCTTGTCCTTGTTGATCAGCGAGGTGCGGAACGATTCGACCACCTGTTCGATGGCCTTGACGTCTGCAGGGGCGTTCTGCGCAGCGAAGACCGGCAGCCACGCTGGGAGCAGAAGGACGAGGGCGGCGAAGCGTGCACGTGCGTTGGGCATCATGGGGCCTGGGGAGGAATAGGGGTGGCGCTGGCGCATCACCGCGCGTAGGTTCGCCAGAAGAGCACGTGGTCTTCGGTCCTGTTGATGGAGACGAAGACTGATTTTCCGGATTCCGGCGCGCAGCGAAAGACGCGGTACGACGACTTGAGCGTCCCGTCGCCCGGCCACCAGTATCGATCGAACGCAACAGGATCGCTGCTAGTGAATGTCGTTGCCTGGCAATCCGCAGGCAGCTGCAGTGATACCGCAGGGGGTTTGGTGAAGGCCAGCGCGCTGGTGTTCGAGTCGAGGTCGTGCACCTCGCGCAGGTCGGTCGCCTCGTGGGGCACCCAATCGGGAATCCACCCCTTGTTCACCATGTCGGCGTCGATGGCCTGCTGCTGGGTGTCGAACGAACTGTCCATCACCATACCGCAGGCGCATAGCGCGCTACAGAACGTCACGGCAATGGCGCGCCTGGCCAATGCGACGGGGCTGGTCATCCTCGTCATCCTCTGCGGCAAGCAGCCTACCCACTTCTTCCGGCGGCAAGCGCTTGAGCCGCTCTCCCAGCCCCGGTCGTACGGCCGGTCGTAGGGTTCTGCATGGCCCTGCGCCTTGCGCGCGCACTGCTTCTCCAACAGGCCGATCTCCTGCGCGATCCTGTCCTTCCGCCTCTTGCCTGCCATCGACGGGCGTCCTTGTGTTCATCCTGAATCATCCGTCGGCGCACGCTATCACGGATGCTGGGCGCCGCAACAGGCCGGTTTGACGTTGAGGAAGGTCTGTGAGGATGATGCGCGGGCGCGCGGCGCAGGAGGGGATCTGTCAATGAGGACACTGATATTGGGGCTTGCCGGTTTGTTCGTGGCATACGTTGCCGGTTGCTCGGCAGTCTCGGCGTGGCATTCCCGCGCGCTTGCCTCGGTTCGGCCGGGGGCGGGCAAGGCCGAAGTACTCCGGGCGCTGGGGCAACCTGACGTGGTGGAGCATGCCGGTCTTCCCTTTACCCGCTATGCCAGCCGTGGATGCAGTGGCCGCTGTGCGCAGCGATGGTGGTATGAGAACCGGCTGGGCCTGGATACCGAGGCGTGGTCGGTGGAACTGGATGCCTCCGATCGCGTGCTCGCAACGTCGCGCTTGACGTCACCCTAGAAGACCGCGAAGAGCGCATGCGTATCCATCGACCTTTCATCTTCATTGCAAGCCTGGCCCTGATGGCGTTGTGCGGGCTGATGGGCGTACTGGTGCTCGTCCATGGCTTCAACGAGCAGGGCCTGCGCTGTGGCAGGCTGTGCTCACTGGAGGTCTCCATTCGCCTGCTCTTCGGTGATCGGGGATTCGAACTGCTGGTGGCGATGGGGCTGTTTGCCACAGCGCTGATGTGCGGGCATATCGCACTGCGGGAGGGCATGCATGCCGGGCGGCCGCGGAGGCAGGTGCAGCGTCGGGGGCGTAAGCGCCGCCGACCGTCACAGCCCCGGTCGTGAGTATCCCTCCACGTGGCGTGCTGCCGCGCGGAGGGACACCGCAGGAGGTCTCAGCGATGCAGCGCGTCGATGATCAAGCCGGTCGCGATCTCCACCAACAGGTACTCGGTGTCGGACTGGCGCACCCAGCGCTGGCCGCGACCCGGATTGCGCAGGTCATAGCGCGCGTAGTCGTCTACCCAGTAGCGGCGGTCCACTTCGGCCCAGGGCAGGCGGTCGCCACGACGCCAGGCCTTCTTCTGCCAGCCCGGCGGCGGCGCATCGCGGTTGTGCGGGCCGCCTGCATGCGGCGGCGGGCCGTTGCCGCGGGCGTGGTGCGGCGGATCGGCGAAGGCGGGGGCCGCAGCCAACGCGGTGGCGGTGGTCAAGGCGATGGCAAGTAAACGTGTGGTCTTCATGGAGATGCCTTCGTCATGGCCGCGGCATGCGGCGCTGTGGCGGGAATATAGGGCAGGCAGCGTGAATGAATACGGGTGTGCGCGGCACTTTCCTGAACACACGGCGTGACGTGCAGTCGCCGCCCCGGAACGGATCAACGGGTCCCGTCCCGGGCCGGATCCGTTGCGCCCCAACCACCGCCCAGTGACAGGAACAGATCCATCTGGCGATCGACCCGGTCCGCGCGCGATGCGGCCAATGCGGAATCCGCATCTGCCAGTGCGGCCTGGGCCGAAAGCACATCGAGAAAATCGATCCTGCCGAAACGGTAGAGCTGCTGTGCCTGCGCCGCGGCCCGCGCTGCGTCCCCACGCGCCTGTGCCAGGCTGTGCTCGCGTTCGAGCTCCTGCGTGCAGGCAGAAAGCGCAGTCTCGGTCTGGCGCAGTGCCTGCAGCACCGCGCCGTCAAAGGAAGCAAGAGCGGTATCTGCATTGGCACCGGCCGCTGCGATGCGGGCCTTGGCCACGCGGCGGTTGGGCCAGTGCCATGACAGCAGCGGCCCGACGCTCGCCCCGAAACTGTCGGCGGAAAGCAGCTGCCGTCGCATGCCCACCGTGCCCAGGGAAGCGCCCAGGGTGACCCGCGGATAAAGTTCCGCAGTCTCTACGCCGATCATCGCTGTGGCCGCGGCAAGGCTACGCTCCGCGGCACGTATGTCGGGGCGCCGCTGGAGCAGCTGCCAGCCCTCACCGACCGGCAGCGCCTGCCCCAGCTCCGGGGGGCGCGGGCACGCTTCCGCCTCCCTCGGATAGTCTGCCGGCACCCTGCCCATCAGTGCGGCCAGTTCGAACAGTGCGGCTTGGCGCTTCGCCAGCAGGTGCGGTATCCCCGCCGCGCTGCGGTTGACCGCGGCTCCGGCACGGCTGACATCGAAGTCCGTTCCGCGCCCGCCCGCGGCCAGGCGACGGGTTGCCTCCAGCGTGGCGCGCTGTATCGCCAGCACCTGCCGGGTCGCAGCGAGCGTGTGATTGCTTGTGCAGATCTGGAGATAGGCACGGGTGACGGCCGCAGCGACGACCACGCGGACCTGGTCCCGTGCTGCAGCGACAGCCTCCGCGTCCGCGTTGGCCGCTTCGATGCCGCGGCGGATGCCGCCTGCAAGATCCAGTGGATAGGAGAGGTGAAGGCCCAGCGCATAGGACTGCGGCGCGGCCGACGCCTGGGTGTAACCACCGGCACGGGTGAGCGTGCCCGATGCATCCACCTCGGCCTGCACGGCACCGCGCGCGCGGTATTCCAGCACGGTAGCGCTGGCGCGCCGAAGATTGGCATCAGCGGCGCGCAGGTCGGTGTTGGCCGCCAGTGCTTCGCGCACGTAGCCGTCAAGCTGGGGGTCGCCATACAGTTCCCACCACCGATCCGGTGGCGCGTCGTGGCTGAACGATGCCTCCCGGCCCGAGACGAATGCCTGCGCTGCGCGTGTGGAGGCAGCGACGGCATTCGCAGGCAGGTGATAGTCGGGGCCGGAGACGCAGGCCGTCATCGGCAGCAGCAGGGCAAGCAGCCCACCACGTACTGTTCGCACGCTCACTTGCAGGCTCCCTGTGCCGAGGGCGTGATGGTCACACTCGCAGTGCGACCGACGATCAGGCGGGTATCCGGCGGCGCATCATCAATGCGGATGCGTACCGGGATCCGCTGTGCCAGCCTCACCCAGGTGTACATCGGCGCCACGGCGGGCAGCAGGTTGTGCGTGCTTGAGCGCTGATCGTCGGCAATGCCGGCGGCGATGGTATCCACGTGCCCGCGCACGTCGTGGTCGTCGCCCATCAGCCGGGCCACCGCGGCATCGCCCTCGGTGATGCAGCCCAGCTTGGTTTCCTCGAAATAGCCCTCGATGCGCAGGCTGCGGGTGTCGATCAGCGCCAGCGCCTGTGCCCCCGGCTGCAGGTAGTCGCCCGCGTGCAGGTCCAGGTTGGTGACGATGCCATCGGTGGTCGCGCGCACCTCGGTGCGTTGCACATTGAGCCGGGCAACGCGCTGTTCGGCCCGCGCCTGCGCCAGGGCGGCCAGCTCGGTATCGACCTTGGCGGCATTGCGTTCGCGGGTTTCCGAAGCGACCAGGTTGCCCAGTGCGTTGTCCCGCGTCGATTCGCGGCGGGCCAGCGCCAGCGTGGCGCGTGCGCTGCTGGCCGCTGCGTCGGCCTTCTCAAGTGCGGCAGCGAAGCGCGGCTGGTCCAGCACCAGCAGCAGCTGTCCGGCGCTCACCCGCTGGTTATCGTGCACCAGCACCTGGGTGACCAGCCCCCCCATGTCTGATGCAACGCGCACCACGTCGGCGCGCACCCGTCCATCGCGCGTCCACGGGCGTGTTTCGTAGCGATGCCAGATGGCCAGTGCAGCGACGACGGCAATTGCGAACACCACCAGGGTTGCGCTCCAGCGCCCGATGACAGCAAGCGTGTGTTTCATCTCATTTCTCGAACAGGGGCGCGAGCCGGATCATCAGCTCCGCCAGGATCACGAACAGGGACAGGCCCACCAGTGGCCACGCGGCAAACAGCCGGTACAGGCCGAGGCTGGCGAGCAGGCGCGAGGCCACTATCGACAGCGCCAGCGCGGCGAAGGCCACCGCAAGCAGGCCGGGAATCAGCACGCCGTCAATCGAAAGATCAGGAAGCATGAGCTCAGCGCCGATGAGTGAGCGGAGATACGAGAAGGTCGCGGCGCAACCCGCAGAGCAGGTGCGACAGTTGCTCCCGATCAGCCCCGCTGCTGGCCGCCGCAGCCTCGCGCATGCGGTCCAGCAGTTTCAGAAGATGGATGTCGCCACTGCTTGGCGCGCGAGTGCGCATCCTGAAATGTGCGGCGATGCGCTCGACCAGCGCGGCGTGAAGCGACTGGGTGCGCGGATCGTCCAGGCGCCTGCCCAGTGCGCGGAGTTGGCTGGATGCACGTGCCGCACGAACCTCCGCAAACAATGCCCGCAGGTCGTGTCCCGCGCTGGAACGGCCCTGCAGCCTGGGAGCGAGCAGCCCGATTCGATCCAGCATGCGGCTGAGCCAGGCGCGTGTCACATCACCTTGTCCGGCGGCGTGTCGTGCGATATCCCGACGGATCGAATGCTCCAACCGTGCGCGGTTGCGGCCCGCGTCGGCGGTTTGGAGCAGCTGCATGCTGCACAGTGCCACCGTCGTACCCACGAACAACGCAACGCTGTTGTTGAGTGCGCCGACGATGTTGACCGAATTGGTCGCGCCCAGGCCTGCGATGATCGGGAAGGTCAGTACCACGCCCAGGGCGGCCATGATGAAGGGCGGCCGGGCCAGGAACGATCCGCACAGCAGCAGCACCGGCGCGAGCGCGGCAATCAGGCCGGTAATATCGGACAACGCGGGGAAGATCAGCAGACCGTAGAGCAGGCCGACGGCCACGCCGATGCACGATCCCACCAGGTAGCGCATGACATGCGGTGCCGGCGCTTCGATCGTGCCGAACAGCACGCACGCCGTGCCGACGATGGACACCGCCGTGGCGCCCTCCGACCAGCCGGTAACGATCCACAGAACGCAGCTCAGCAGGATGCCGACGAACGCGCCCAGCGCGCTGCGCAGGGCAAGCTGATGATCCCGGTGAAGCGCCGCACCACGCGCATGTCGCGCAAGGCGAGCAGGTACATGCAGGCGCCAGTCGGGCCGGGCAGTGTGCAGTTGCGCCTGCAGCACGCGGCAGTCGGCGTGGGCCAGGTCGAGCTCGGCCTGTTGCGTGGCGAGGCTGGCCTGCAGCAGATCGCGCCAGCCGCTTGCATCCATTGTGCCGGCCTGCGGTGAACACGGCCGTGCGATGGAATCTTCCACCGCGCTGGAGAGCATCAGTACATCCAGCATCCGGTCATGCACGGCACGCAGGATCTGCACCTGGGCCACGCCGTGGGCGCTGTCGAAGGGCAGGTGGATCGACAGCACATGCAGCTCGAGCAGGTCGGCGGCCACTTTCGAGCGGTCCGTCGCCAGTACCGTGTCCGATGCACCGGCGCGCATGTCCCGTGTCCATCGTTCCGCGTCATCCAGCACGGCAGCAACCCGTGCGTGCACGCGCGACGAAACCCGGCGCGGCAGCACCAGCCCATGGACCAGCGTGGCGGCCAGGATGCCGATGGCGATTTCCTGCACCCGTGTGATGGCAATGGTGAACACTTCTGCCGGCACCATCACCGCCGGAAACCCGATCAGGCTGGTGGTATAGCCGGCCAGCAGGAACGCATAGGCACGTGGCGTGCGGTCGAGCATCGCCAGATACAGGCACAGCGCCATCCACGTGGCGAGCGCGGCGCTCAGCACCAGGGGAGCATTGGCGAAACGTGGCACCAGCACGACGGTGGCGACGGCCCCGCCCACGGTACCCAGCAGGCGGAACAGGCCGCGGCTGAGGGTCGCCCCGGACAGGGGCTGCGATACCAGATAGACCGTGCCGATCACCCAGAACGGGCGATTCAGACCGATCCTTAGAGAGACATACAGCCCGAGCGACGCTGCGAGCAGGCATTTGAGCGAGAACAGCACCGCCTCCTGATCGGTCCTGAGGGTAGGGCTTTTCAACCTGGCGAATGCCTGGAACACGCGCGGACGGGCAGGGGTGGGGGAGTGCATGCGGCTCATGCTAGTGATCGGCCGCACTGGCGAATTTCGCTACAATGACAACCAATCGCTAAAACCGGTCAATGTGAGAATGGCTCGCATTTCGCTCCCCGGCTTTGACCTGGACCCGGACGAGACCGATCGCCCGGCGGTCGCCAGCCGCCTGCAGGTGGCTGAGCACGACGCGGAAATTCCCGTGCATGAGCACCGCAAGGGCCAGCTCATTCTTGCTCTGCATGGCGCGGTGACCTGCGAAGTGGCCAATGCGTTGTGGATCGTGCCGCCCCAGTGTGGCGTCTGGATCCCGGGCGGCATGCCGCACAGCAATCGCGCCACCGCCAACGCGCGCCTGTGCTACCTGTTCGTCGAGCCCGGCGTCGTCGACCTGCCGGCGCAGTGCGTGACGCTGGCGATCTCCCCGATGCTGCGCGAGATGATCCTGCACCTGGCCGACGCGCCGCTGGACTATCCGCATGGCAGCCACACCGACCGGCTGGCGCGGGTGTTGCTGGACGAGCTGGTACAGATGCCGGCCGAGCACCTGTCGTTGCCGGTCAGCCCTCACCCGAAGGTGCGGGCGTTGGCGGCGGCGCTGTCGGCGGATCCGGCAGATCGCAGCACCATCGGCCAGTGGGCCATGCGCCTGGCCCTGGGCGAGCGCACGTTGACCCGCCTCATCGAACGCGAAACGGGATTGTCCTTCGGGCGCTGGCGGCAGCAGCTGCACCTGCTCATCGCCATTCGGGAACTCGCCGCCGGTGCACCGGTACAACGCGTTTCCGAGACGCTGGGCTATGAGTCGGTGACGGCCTTCATCACAATGTTCAAGAAAGCGCTTGGCCTTTCCCCGGCGCGGTACTTCGCGGTGCGCCTGCGCGGGCAGTAGCGGGGAACAACGGGGGAAGCCGTTGCCCGGAACGGCTACTTCGAGGTGTCGGAGACCGATTGAATCGCGGCCACCACCGCAGCAGGTTCCTCGCGCTGGAGGGTGTGGCCGGTTGCCAGGTAGCGGTGCGAGCCGCGCGTGAAGCCCGAGAAGAGCAGGGCGTGTGCTGGTAGTGTTGTGAGCTATGAACACGGACTCCCTGTAGAAGAAGTCATGGGAGCCGGGCGTAGGCCGCTGAATGGCCACGGATGCTTGAATCTGTGACCGGTTACGCGACTCCACACTTGAACGTGCAAACGTCTTCAACGATAAAGGCGGCATGTGGCACTGCCGCATACCGGACCAGGGACGATCCGAAGCATGACGCGGGGCACAGCTCCGCGTTCTCGTTCCCGCCGGCGCTGTGTTCGTCCAGGAAGGAGAACAGGGATGTTGGAACGACTGAAGACCATTTCGTGTGCCGTGCTGGCGATCGTTGCCGTTGGCTGCTTCGGCCCTGCAGTGGCCCAGGCGCAGGAAAGCAAGATCACGTGGCGTATTTCGCAGCCCGGCGGCAATTCGACGCAGTACAAGACCCAGCAGGCGGCAGTGCAGGCGATCAAGAGCCTGCCCGCACCCAGCCCGTTCCCGCCCGAGTTCCAGTTCGGCTGGCAATCTGTCGACAAGATCAAGTCGAAAGTCGTGGACTTGAACGGAAACACGTCGATCACCTACTGGATGGGAAAAGCGCAACCTTCGGATCCAGACTGGACCTATCTGAGCACGGCGGAATTTACGACCGAAGAGGCGATGGTCGCGAGCTATCTCGCGGGCGTCCAGGCCGCCAATCCTGTCTGTCCGGGGGCTGCTGTGACTCCACAGGGAGACTGGTTCTCCGGTGTGCCCGAAATGGAGGGCGTGGTCGAGTCCAGGTACTATCAGATCACGCGTATGATTGGGCAGAACACAGCCGAATCGCCCTGCACGCCCCACGTGAGTCAGGCGGCCTTCGGCCGCAAGCGCCGCCTTGATTGCCCTGTTCCGCTTACGCAGTGGTCCAACAAGCACAACGCCTGCGTCAACGAGGACTTCGTTGCGACCATCACCTCGAAGTCGCAGAAGTGCGACAAGGACGGCGGCAACGGTAGCTGCCCCATGTCCCGCAACGATACAGCGGCGAACATGAGTCCGATTCCCGACAAGGACCCGGCCTCCAACGGCGGTACCTGCGACGGCAATGTCGGCAACCCATGTGATGTCAAAACGGGCGAGAAGTACGAGATCGCGCCGGACTTCGATCTGGGCTGGATCGCGCTGACGCGCTTCTATCACTCCGGCATCTCCACCTCATCCGGTGGCTTCGGCTATGGCTGGACCCATTCGCTGGGCGCCCACCTGGCACTGGACGGCGTTGACAGCGTGGGCATCATTGAAAGCACCGGTTTCCAGCGTGCATTCAAGAAGATCGGCCAAGCCTATGAGGCGGACGACGACAGTGGTGACCGTCTGGTCCAGAACGGCAACTGGACACTGTACTCGGCGGGCTCCATCTCGACCTTCGGCGCGGACGGACGTCTGACCGCCAAGCGCTTCCCGGATGGCACGTCGCTGACCTACATCTATGACGACAGCGACCGCCTTGCGGCGGTCACCCACAGCAGTGGCCGCACACTGGAGTTCGTTTACCAGTCCAATGACTATGAGGCGCTGATCAGTTCGGTGCTGGTCGAGGGCGTTGCGCTCGCCACCTATACCTACACGCCGCAGAACCAGGTCGCCACGGTGACCTATGCGGGTGGTGGTGTGCGGACATATCACTACGAGAACCAGGACTTCCCCCAGCACCTGACCGGCATCACCGCCGAGGACGGTCGCCGCTACAGCACCTTTACCTACGATTCCATCGGTCGTGTGATCTCCAGTCAGCATGCCGGCGGTGCCGATGGCGTGACACTGGCCTACAGCCCCAATGGTGGTGCGGTGGTGACCGACGCGCTGGGGCGGCAGACCGATTACACCCTGACACCTGGCGGCGACACCGCGCCGTCGCGCAAGGTAACTGGCCTGACGGATTCGCAGGGAACCGTCAGCCGGACCTACTACGACCAGAGTGTCGACTTCCGCCGGCGCCTGGATACCTACACCGATCGCCGCGGTATCCAGACCAAGCACACCTATGCGCAGGGTTCCGATCCGGTGAGTGGTCGTGCCGTCAGCATCCATACCGTGACCGAAGCGTTCGGCCTGCCCGAGCAGCGGGTGGTGACCACCGCGCGCGACGTCGAAACCAATGCGGTGCTGACCACCCGCATCGGCAATCGTGAAACCCGAACGTCCTTCAATGCCCGGCGCCAGCCAACAACGAACACGGTGACCGACATCGCGTCCGGTCAGACGCGCATCACCAGCTACACCTACTGCGAAGCCGCTGATGTGGCTGCGGCAGGGGGCTGCCCTGTGGAAGGGCTGCTGAAGAGCGTGGATGGCCCGCGCACGGATGTGGCCGATGACGTTACCTATGCCTATTACTCGGCGGATGATGCAGGGTGCGCGACCGGAGGTGCCTGCACCTATCGCAAGGGCGACCTGCGCAGCGTGACCAATGCGCTGGGCCAGACGGTCGAGACCTCGGCCTACGACGCGTTCGGGCGGCCGTTGTCGGTCAAGGACGCCAACGGCGTGGTGACTGATTACACCTACCATCCCCGCGGCTGGCCGACCTCCATCACCGTGCGCGGCGCGACCACTGCCGAGAATCGGGTCACCCAGATCAGCTACTGGCCGACCGGTCAGGTGCAACAGATCACCGAGCCCGACGGCAGCAGCGTTTCCTATGTCTACGATGCGGCGCTGCGCTTGACCGATATCGAGGACAACGCGGGCAACACGATTCACTACACGCTGGACAATGCCGGCAATCGCCTCAAGGAAGACACGCTCGATGCAGGCGGTACCCTGCGCCGTACCCTGGCACGGACGTTCAACACGCTCGGCCAGCTGACCGCACTGAAGGACGCAGGCAACCACGCCACCGGCTTTGCCTACGATGCCAACGGCAACCCGCAGACGATCACCGACGCCCTGCAGCGCGTGACCAGCCAGCAGTACGACCCGCTGAACCGCCTGGCACAGACCCTGCAGGACGTCGGCGGCGTGGCGGCGGAGATCCGCAGCCAGTACAACGCGCTGGACCAGGTCACCCAGGTCACCGACCCGAAGGGCCTGCACACCATATACGCCTATAACGGCTTCGGTGATCTGACTGGACAAGTCAGCCCCGACACTGGCGCCAGCAGCTTCACCGTGGATGCGGCAGGCAACCGCAAGACGGCCACCGATGCACGCGGCGTCACCGCCACCTATCACTACGATGCACTCAACCGCCTGATCGGCATCGCCTATCCGGACCCCAATCTGGACGTGGGCTACAACTATGACGTGGCGCCGACCGCCTGTGCCGCCGACGAGCGCTTCGCCAAGGGACGGCTGGGGCAGGTGCTGCATGCCAATGGCAGCACCCAGTACTGCCATGACCGCTTCGGCCAGGTCACCCGCAAGGTGCAGACCGTCAACGGCGTTGCCAGTACGCTGCGCTATGCCTACAGCAAGTCGGGGCGCCTGACCGCGTTGACCTACCCCGACGGCAGCGTGGCTGACTACGTGCGCGATACCCAGGGCCGCATCAGCCAGATCGGTCTGACCCGCCCCGGCCAGGCGCGCCAGATCGTGGTGAACAACGTGACCTATGCGGCCTTCGGCCCGGCGACCGGCTGGACCTACGGCAACGGCCGCCAGCTGCAGCGTCCGTTGGATCTGGATTACCGCCCGCAGGCGGTGCACGACCCGGCCGCGGGCGGACTGTCGCTGGGCTATGGCTACGATCCCGTCGGTTCGATCACCGAGCTGAAGAACGGCACAGGCTCGACGGTGCTGGCCAAGTACGCCTATGACGCGCTGGGTCGCCTGA
Organism: Stenotrophomonas sp. DDT-1; assembly: GCF_001580555.1. Taxonomy (NCBI): domain Bacteria; kingdom Pseudomonadati; phylum Pseudomonadota; class Gammaproteobacteria; order Lysobacterales; family Lysobacteraceae; genus Stenotrophomonas; species Stenotrophomonas sp. DDT-1. Next base: position 19,457 of record NZ_LEKR01000033.1, on the reverse strand, counting down.
CCCAGACCCAGGACGGCGCGACCGGCACCCCGATCGAAACCTATGCCTATGACGCCACCGGCAATCGCACCGCGCTGACCACCTCGGCAGGCACCGCCAGCTACACTTATCCCGCAACCAGCCATCGCCTGACTGCTGTGGATGGCGAGGCACGCAGCCATGACGCAGCGGGCAATACCACCAGTATTGGCAGCAAGGCGTTCACCTACAACGATGCCAACCGCATGAACGCGGTGAAGCAGGGTAACGCCACACTGGAGAGTTACGTTTACAACCACCGCGGCGAGCGCGTGCTGCGTACCCCGGCTGGTGGCGCAGCACAGATCACGTTGTACGACGAAGCTGGGCAGTGGCTGGGGAACTACTCGGCCACGGGCCAGGCGCAACAGCAGGCCATCTGGCTGGACAACTACCCGGTGGCACTGATCAACACGCCGGCTACCGGCGTGCCGGAACTGGCCTACTTGCAGCCGGATCATCTGGGTACGCCGCGCGTGGTGATCGATCCGGTGCGCGATGTCGCGATCTGGGAGTGGAGCAACAAGAGCGAGGTGTTCGGCAACCAGATTCCGAGTGCAGACCCGGACGGGGATGGTGTGGCGTTTGAACTGGCGCTGCGCTTCCCGGGGCAGCAGGCGACGGATGCGAGTGGGTTGTTCTACAACTACTTCCGTGACTATGACCCGGCGTCGGCCAGATACGTGGAGAGCGATCCCGTTGGGTTGAACGCCGGCATCAGTACGTATGGCTACGTGATCTCGAACCCCGCCCGATTTACTGATCCGCTTGGGCTGACGACGACGCTAATAACGACATACGATTTCGGTATTGCAAACCATTCGGCGATTCATGTTTCGATACCTGGCAAGCCTGATTTCCTGTACGACCCTTCCGGCACCTACGCACCTGGTGGTCGTCGAGGAACCGGTGGGCTATTTGAGGGGCGCGATGCTAGCTTGGCCAGCTACAAAAAGTATCAGGTGGGAACTGGTAGCCGAGTTGAATTAACGGTAATCCCTTTGACTCCGGAGCAAGAGTTAACTCTCATTGCGAACGCGGAGGAGTGGGGGGATGCACGTGGCTTCTGGTGTGCGAGCCACGTGTCCGGCGCGTTGGATGGAATGTGTGGGATAAAGCAAACACTCTTCCCGGGTGTTCTTCACAAGAGTGCAAAGGCGGCAGAATGTCCAGTCAAATGAAGGATAGGATTATCTCATCATTGATATGCTTCACTCTATCTGTTTCTGTGAATTCTGCGGGATGGATATGGATATCCGCTTTCATGAAGATAGGAGCGATGCGAGTTCCATACGTACTGCTTCTCTCACTACTTCTTTCGGTTACATTCTATGCGCTCTCTCGATGCGAAAGTATGCGCCGCATCCCGCGAAGTTTAGTGGTGGGGTTGGTCGCTGGTCTTGTACTCGGGGTCGTGGCTGTCACTTCTTCCAATCTGGCAATTGATGGGGGGGGGCGCTTGCTTCTACAGAGCTTTGAGAGATTCGGAGCAACGGCATTGGTGGCAGACCTTTGGCCATCGCTATTACTTGGAAGCTGGCTTGTGGGAGCGATCGCATTTTGCGGGGCATCGGTTTACTTAAGGCGAGCGTTCCTGAGGACGCCCTGAATAATCGCCGTAGAGCCTTGGATTTCGACCGCACTGAATTGATCCTATGCCTGTGGCGCCACCGGTAATGGCCGCGCTGACCACCTCGGCGGGAACTACCAGCGGGAATACGACGCTGCGACCGGACGCTATACGCAAGCGGATCCCATAGGCCTGTCCGGCGGCATCTCCGCCTACGGGTACTCGAGTGCTTCTCCGCTTCGCGCGGTTGACCCACTTGGGCTTGAGCCTGTGTTCGACACAAGTACGTGTGGCGGACAACTGGGAATGGTGACTTGTGATGGCAATGGAGGGTTCCTGGTCAGTGTCTGCAATTCGGGCTGCGACAAGATATGCACCGTTATGCATGAGCGAAACCATAAGGCGTTACTGGAAAAGAGGGTTCCTAATGCCTGCGTCGGTAGGCCCAAAGGTGCAAGTCCATTCCCAAAGAACTGGGAATATGGTGGGATCGAGCATCGGCAGCTGGCAAATGAGCTTGAGTGCCGTGCATATCAAGAGCAGATGATCTGTGCAACTCGGCTGCGCGGCGGCGGACTCGGAGGCGCCGCAGTAGACAAGGCTTACAGCAGGGCAGTAAAGGAAAGGAGCGACAGGCAATGCGATGCAATCGGATACTAGCCATCCTCTCGCTCGTTCTGGGCCAGCTGGGGTGCCGGGATGAGGTGGAGAGTTCAACGTACCCCATGGGTCAGACGGGAAAGACTTGCACTGTCTACAAAGGCTTTGATCGCCAGCCTCCAGAAGTGGTTGTTGCCGAACTGGTCAGACGGGGGGTGGACAGTCGCAGGTTGATCCATAAAACAGTTTGCGGCTCGATCACCAGTTGGGAGATCCTTCCTGCAGGGGCGTCGATCAATCGGATACCTCCCCCAGATACCTATGTGAACCTCTGGCTGAGGGAAGACGGCTCTGTCTCCGTCAGTACGGACCGCCCTTGATGTCGGCGCTGCCCCTGATGCTCACGCATCGGACCAGCGCCCCTGTGCAATAGGCCTGCCAAGTGGGGAACTGCGCTCACTCAGCGTCATCCGGGTGAGCCTCGCGTGGTGATCGATCGGTCGTCCGATGTCTGGGCTTGGGAGTGGAGCAACAAGAGCGAGGTGTTCGGTGACTGGATCCGGAGTGCTGATCCGCAAGACGATGGAGTGGTGTTTGAACTCGGCCTGCGCTTTCCCGGCCAGCAGGTGACTCGCGCGAGTGGCTCGATCAAAACATCAAGGACGACTCTGCCGCTGACTCCGCTGCGGATCAGCTGGCAAATCGCCTCGGACGATCATCTGGACAAATGAACCGTACGGGGAGTTGCTCGCAGATGTGCGGGAGCTTATCGTCCGGGTGGAAGCTTCCCCTACTGATGACTCGGACGCCTCAAATGCACGCTGCCAAGCTGCTCCCAATCGTGACGCTGTCAATCACACTTTCTGGTTGCATGGAAGTTGCCAGCACCGAGTATGCAGACCGCAACCAAGCCGTCTCAAGACAAGCAATCGGTGAATCGAAGTGGTTGCCTTCATGGTTGCCTGAGGACGCAGTCAACATACGCGAGTCGCACGACATGGACACAAATGAATCGTGGCTGGTTTTCCGCCTTACCAGTGGGGTTCTTGCTTTGCCCGAAGACTGCAGGCTAGTGAGCAGGCCGGAGATGTCCGACGCGCGAGTCATGCGGAGATTTCCTCAGTTTGCCCGCAACGCGTGGTCGCGAGCGTCAAGCTATGGCGGCAAGTTCTATCTGTGCCCGGAGGGTAATGTTGGTCGCTGGGTCATGCGCGATGAACAGCTGGGCCTTGTTTACAGCGGAATAAAATTCTAGGTGGATGGACGGTCTCACCTGGCAAGCGAATGCGTGAGTGGCATTTGGCAGCCTCCTTTTCCGGCACCTGATTCGGCAATTTCCGGCTGAGCGTCGTGTGTGGGAGGGTTCTGGGATATCGGCCCCATGGGCTATGGTGGCTGTAGGACAGGCGGCAAGGAGAGGCGAATAGAAATGGAAGGCAATCTGAGAGAAAGAGATGCGCTGTCGCCAACTGGCTTCTATGACCAATACTATGCGGATAGTGGCCTGGATCAGGAAATCGTAGGGGAGCTGCTGGAGCATGTTGCAGACGAGCTTCGTTTGCCCTCCGGGAAGCTTCGTCCTGGAGATCGATTTTCGAAGGAACTGTCGCCTGGTGAAGCTCATAGCTGGGACTCGGGCTATGGAGTTTTAATATTCGAGCTTCAATCGCTCGCAAAAAAACGTGGTATTGCAGTCGATCGGCGGGTGGATTCGCTCGACGACTACATTCGTATCATGGCGGGTATCTATTGATGAGATTGATGCGTTCCTGAATGGCTATTGGCATGAGACGTCGCAGTGCGTACTGAGGATTCGGGGATGCCAAAGGTGAGGTGGGTGTGCCGCAGCTGTCATTGCCGGTCTGGTTCTGGCCGGCTGTGCAACATTGGGTGGCGATATGATCGTGCGCGTCTCGGGAAGCGTGCCGCCAGGTCAGGGTGACGTTCGCGCTCTCGATTGTGAGCTGAGCATGCTCGGGGAGGGCGAAGGTGTAGTTTCGTCGAAACCGGTTGGAAGCACATTCTCGGTCCCCATGATGGTCGTTGCAGGGCCGGAACCCCAGAGCTACCAATTCGCCGTTGAATGCAGGGACGGCCGGAGGTTCGCATCCAAGCCGGTGCAGATCAGTAGTCGGCGGTCCTATGCCCGGGATCTCAATCTTGGGGAGCTTCAGGAGCGGTGAGAGAGAGGAAGGGGCGACCGGGGTCGCACCTCCGTGGTATGCATCTGACGGATTCCAGTGGATGAATGAAGATTTCAACTTGCTCGAATGGTGTGACGCCACGTTGCTGGCCATCAACATTGACAGGAGCAAACCTGGCGTATGCGACGAGGTAAAGGTCCACGTGCGCTGGCCGGACGGCCGGCAGGCAACCGTCTGCTTCTCGGAAGCCTACGGGTGCTCGGCGCTCATGAACTTCGGCGTACTGGGGGAGGAGGGAATAGAGTTCGCCAGGGTCGAGGACGACGAGCCGGGGCTTGCTCATCTTCTTGATCGTTGGAAGGCGGTTGGCTATCCGTTGTCCGGCCTGAAATGTTTCCGTATCGAGACCACCTCGACCGGAAGCGTAATTCTCATCTACGCCAGGACATGGCGGATCGAGCATCTGCCGATGGCGGGTGCAGTGCCCTGAAGGACATTCCGTGCCCAGATTCCTCAGCCCGACAAGGCTCCCTCATCCGGGGGAAGGCGCCTGAGAAGACCGAGCGGAGACGTGCTTGGTTTCACGATTTTTGGCCCTGCGGCGACGTTGGCCGCCACACTCTGCAAATTGAGGCCTTGATGATGGTGAGGATCCTGACAGCACTACTTCTGATTGGAGTCGGACTTGGATTCTCTGGCGGCGCATGGGCTGTAGGAAAGCGGCCCTTCAAGATGATTCAGTTCTGCGTGCATGACCAAGAGGGCGTGAATCGGTTCAAGCAGACCCTCAGCTCTATCGCCAAGGACGAAGGAATGCAGTACTTCGATGGCAGCGCTGAATTGGATCGCCAGCTTGCCAGGGCAAAAGTGGACGTGAGGCGCCCTGTCGTCTACGTCGGAGTGAAGCGGGAAGATGGCTCAGGACTGGAGGCGGGGAACCTCGGATTGGATCGCTTCGAGATAGCTATCGGCTTCTCTGAAGGGAAGATGCCCGCCGAGGCACTGTCATTCTCTGTTCGCGTCGAACGTACCTTGGCCGAGCGCTGGAATGTACTCGCGATTCCCTTGGCGAAGGGCGCTACGCCGCTGGCATGTCGGGTGGAAGGCGGTTCTCGTTGAAGTCCGTTGCACATGGCATTCACCCTTCGGGCTGCAACCGCCCCACCGCCTGGGCGCACAACGACTGGCAGGCCATGACCAACCCTTCCATCACCCGGTCGCCCACGTACTGCCCGGGGTCGCCATTCTGCCGGGTGCGTTCCGCCGCCAGCAGCATTTCCAGCACCACTCGCAACCCGTTCAACGCGCAATCGGCATCGGCCAGGGCCAGGCAGCGCCCGGGCAGCTGATGCCGCTCCGGCCAGGGTTGTCCGTCGGCCGCCGCACCGGAGCCGATGCGGTGGAGATTGGCAATGAAGGTGTTCCTGTCCGTGGCAGGCGCAGCCTGTGGCGAACCGTCGTCGCCGGCGGTGCTGCGGTAGGCGTGCAGATGCGGGAAGTCCGATTCGTTCATGGCAAGGCTCCGTGCAGGGCAATCGGTAGCCGCCACCCATAAAAGTGGCGGACGGTACGTGGTTCGAACACCGGGTTGATGTCAGTCCGGCGGGCCCGAAGGCCCCCACGCACCGCCCGCCATAGCCGGCAGACGGATTGCCAGCCGGCGCCACGCTAAGGTGGCGCCGGCTGGCAAGCGCATACATCAACATCAACTCGGGTGTTCGAAGCCCGGCCACCCTTTTCCGGTGGCACGCCATCTGAGCCCCTGGCGCTGTGCAATGCCAATCAGAAGAGTTGCAAACATCACTCGATTGGAGACGCTTTTGGCATTCTCCCATGCAGTTAAGCACCGCCAGCGCTGGCTGGCGTAGTGATCCGCCCGCACCGTGCAATCTGCGACAGGTGTCGAGGTTGTCACGGCGAACGGGACGGGCGGGAAGGGCCTATCACGACATGCGGTGCCAATTCAGGCTGCGGGCTGTCCCGGGTTGACGCTTTCAACGCCCCAGCGCACTCTGCGGGCTGGGGTCGACAACCCGTTCAGGGGCAGGGCTGCAGGGTGGTACCAGGAGGCGGAACAGCCATGAGCCAACTCACCGACAGCTTCGGACGCAGCTTTCCGTACCTGCGCTTGTCGCTCACCGAAGCCTGCAACTTCCGGTGCAGCTACTGCCTGCCCGACGGTTACCAGGCCGACGGCCACCCACGTTTCCTGCAGGTGGAGGAGATCGGCCGCCTGGTGCGGGCCTTTGCGGCGTTGGGGATGAGCAAGATCCGCCTGACCGGCGGCGAGCCCAGCCTGCGCAAGGATCTGGACGAGATCATCGCCACCGTGGCGGCGGTGCCGGGCATCCGCAAGGTGGCCATCACCACCAATGGCACGCTGCTGCCGCGGCGCCTGCCGGGCTGGCACCAGGCCGGCCTGACCGCGCTGAACGTGAGCATGGACAGCCTGCAGCGCGAACGCTTCAAGACCATCACCGGCCATGACCGCCTGCCGGAGATCCAGCAGGGCCTGGCGCTGGCGCAGGCGTTGGGCCTGCCGGCGATCAAGCTCAACGCGGTGCTGCTGCGTGGCCTGAACGACGACGAGCTGCCGCAGTGGATGGACTACCTGCGTGACCGACCCTTCAGCGTGCGCTTCATCGAGCTGATGCGCACCGGCGACAACGAAGCCTATTTCCAGCGCCACCACCTGCGTGCCGACGTGGTGATCGAGCAGCTGCTGGCCGCGGGCTGGCACGAGCGGCCGCGCGCGGCCGATGCCGGGCCGGCGCGCGAGTTCGTGCACCCGGAGCATCGCGGCAGCATTGGGATCATCGCGCCGTATTCGCGTGACTTCTGCAAGGGCTGCAACCGCCTGCGGGTGACCGCCAAGGGCGACCTGCGGCTGTGCCTGTTCGGCGAGTTCGGCGTGCCACTGCGCCCGCTGCTGCAACGCGACGAGGACCATGACGCGCTGCTGGCACGCATCACCACCCAGCTTGGCCTGAAAGCGGCCGGGCACGGACTGCACCAGGGCCAGACCGGGCTGACCCCGCACCTGGCCTCCATCGGAGGATGAGCAACACGATGAGTGGGGAATTGAATGCGGCCTTCCATATGGCCGATGTCCGCGAGAAGCGCATCACCCGCCGCCGTGCGGTGGCAGTGGGCGAGCTGCATGCCGGTCCGGTGGCCTATCCACTGATCGTCGAGCGCCGCCTGCCCAAGGGCGACGCGCTGGTGATGGCCGAGATTGCCGGCCTGCAGGGCGCCAAGATGGCGTCGATGCTGATGCCGCTGTGCCATCCGCTGCCGCTGGAACTGGTGCAGGTGTTCTGCGCGCCGGTACCGGAACGGCAGGCGATCCGCGTGTGGTGCGAGTGCGCCAGCGAGGCGCGCACCGGTGTGGAGATGGAGGCGTTGGCCGGCGTCAACGCCGCGCTGCTGACCCTGTACGACCTGAGCAAGCCGGTGGAACCGGCGCTGCGCATCGAAGGTATCCGCCTGCTGTTCAAGGAAGGCGGCAAGCGCGGTGTCTGGTTGCACCCGGACGGCATGGACGAGGCCGAGCGTGAGCGGTTCAAGCCGCGTGCGCCGAAGGGCCTGGAAGGCGCGGCCTGCGCGGTGATCACGCTGAGCGATCGCGCCAGCGAAGGCACCTATGAGGATATCTCTGGCCCGACTCTGGTGACCGGCGTGGAAAAACTGGGCGGCGAGGTCGTGGCCGCCGAGGTACTGCCCGATGGCATCGAGCCATTGGCGGGCCGCCTGCAGGCCTTGGCCGCCGAGGGCGTGCGCCTTTGCCTGTGTACCGGCGGTACCGGATTGGGCCCGCGTGACCTGACCCCGGAGGCGCTGCGTTCCTTGAACGCGCGGCCGGTGCATGGCCTGGCGCAGATGGTGCGGGCACTCAGTGCACAGCACACGCCGATGGCCTGGCTGAGCCGCGCCGAGGTGGTGCAGCTGGGCAATATGCTGGTGTTCGCATTGCCCGGCAGCCCGAAGGCAGCGGCGCAGTGCCTGGACATCCTGGCGCCTGTACTGGGCCACGCCCTGGCGATGGTCGATGGCGGTGGCCACTGATGATTGCCTACAGCGAAGCCCTGCAGCTCCTACTGGACGCGGCCACGCCGCTGCCGGCCGAACATCTGCCGCTGCACGAGGGCGCGGGCCGCACGCTGGCCAGTGACATCCACAGCGGGCAGTCGTTGCCGCCGTTCGACAACTCGGCGATGGACGGCTTCGCGCTGCGCGCCAACGGCGCGACGTTCGAAGCTGGTACCGAGTTCGCTGTGCAGGGCTGGCAGGCAGCAGGCGATGCCGGCGCCGAAGGCGGCGAGGGTGCCTGGGAAATCATGACCGGTGCGCGCATGCCGGTCGGGCTGGATACGGTGGTGCCGGTCGAGAATGTGGAGATCCTCGCCAGCGAAGAAGGACGCCCGACCCGCATTGCCCTGAAGGGCACGGTGAAGCCAGGCCAGAACGTGCGCCTGCGCGGCGAGGATGTGAGCGACGGCGAGCGCGTGCTGCAGGCCGGGCAGGTGCTGGACATCAACGCGCGCACCCTGCTGCATGCCATCGGTGTGGGCGAGGTGGCGGTGGTGGCGCAGCCAAAGGCGGCGGTGATCGCCACCGGCAAGGAGCTGGTGACCGAGGCGGCGCAGACGCTGGCATCCGGGCAGATTCGTGACAGCAACCGGCCGTATCTGGTCGGCCGCCTGCAGGCCGCCGGTGCCGAGGTGGTCTGGCAGGGCACGGTGGGCGATGAGGTGGCGGCGTTCAACGCGGTCCTGGATGAAGCGCTGGACGCGGGTGCGCAGCTGTTGATCAGCACCGGCGCGGTGTCGGCCGGCCGCTACGATTTCGTTCCCGACGCGCTGCGCGGACGGGGTGCGCGCATCCTGTTCCACAAGGTGGCGATCCGCCCCGGCAAGCCGTTGCTGTTCGCGGTGCTGCCCAATGGCGCGCTGTATTTCGGCCTGCCGGGCAACCCGGTCTCCGCTGCAGTGGGCCAGCGCTTCTTCGTCGAGCCGGTGCTGCGCCGCCTGCTGGGGCTGGCACCGGAGCCGGTGCTGACGTTGCCGCTGCAGGCCGACGTGCGCACGCCGCCCGGCCTGCGTTTCCATGCGCGGGCGCGGGTGGAAGTGGATGCGCAGGGCCGCCTGAGTGCGCGCGTGCTGGCCGGGCAGGAGTCGTTCCGTTTGATGTCCATGCTGCGGGCCAACGCCTGGGTGGTGCTGGAAGGCGAGGGCGGCGTGGTCGCCGCCGGCACGCCGGTGCGTGTGCAGGGCTGGGGTCATCAGGACCCGGTGCAGCTGGCGAGCCAGGAGCCGTAATGAGACAGGTAAATCTGCAGTTGTTCGGCGCGTTCTCCGATCTGGATGCCAGCCGCGAGATTGCCGTGGAGGTGGCCGGCGGCACCGTGGCCGATCTGCGCCAGGCGCTGCGTGAACTGCTGCCGCTGCGTTGGCCGGGATTCCGTGCCGGCCTGCTGGATTACTCGGCATTCGCCGACCAGCAACGCGTGCTGCGCGACCACGAGGCGTTGCCCGACGATGGCCGGGTGGCGATCCTGCCGCCGGTGAGCGGGGGCTGAGCCATGAACGAGAAGATCATCGCGAAGGTGGTGGACCGCGCGCAGGCGGCGATTGATCCGGCCGAGGGCATCGCCGCGGTCTCCGATCCGGGCTTCGGCGGCATCGATGTGTTCATCGGCAAGGTGCGCGACGTCAATGTGGGCCGGCGGGTGACCGGGATCACCTACGATCTGTTCGAGCCGCTGGTATTGAACGAGTTCAAGCGCCTGGCGGCCGAGGTCGAGGCTACGTTCGGTCCGAAGCTGAAACTGTATGTGGCCCATGCCAAGGGCCGGCTCGGCATCGGCGATGTGGCGGTGGTGGTGGCCGCCGGCAGCCCGCACCGCGACGAGGCGTTCCGCGCGTGCCGGCAGCTGATCGAAGCGGTGAAGCACCAGTGCCCGATCTGGAAGCAGGAGCATTACGAGGACGGCGACAGCCAGTGGAGCGAAGGTTGCAGCCTGTGCCATGCGGACAGCGAAGCTTCGCACTCCCACGACCACACACATGACCACGGGCATTGACCGCGCCCTTCGGGAGGCGCCGGGTCCAGCAGATCCACGCCATGCGTGGATGAGGCGTTCCCGATGAATCCGGCCGGCGCAGCCACGCATGGCGTGGCTCTACTGCGATGAGCATCAACGGCATCGTGCTGGCCGGTGGCCTGTCCAGCCGGATGGGCCGCGACAAGGCGCTGCTGCCCTGGCAGGGCCGCACCCTGCTGGAACACATGCGCGGCGTGTTGAAGCAGGCGGGCGCCCGGCGGGTGTGGGTGAGCGGCGACTACCCGGCGTTTGGCGGCGTCCCGGACCGCGTGGCACGCTGCGGGCCGCTGGGCGGGCTCTACAGCGTGGCGATGCAGATGCCTGACGGGCCGGCCTGGGTGGTGCCGGTGGATACGCCACGAGTGAGCCCGGCACTGCTGCAGCGACTGCGTCTGTCAGAAGACACCGCCTGCACGGTATTCGACGATGAACCGTTGCCGATGCGGTTGCAGATCGATGATCATTGCCGCCGCGTGCTGCAGGCCTTGATCGATGACCCGACGGCGCGCCGTTCACTGCGAGCGCTGCAGGAACGCCTGGGCGTGACCCGGCTGCCATTGGCACCCGAGGATCAGGCGTTGCTGCTCAACTGCAATACACCATCAGAATGGGAGTCCATCACGGCATGAAGGTCCAGCTGCAACAGCAATCGATGCGCCTGCGCGTGGATGAGGAAGAACTGGCACGATTGCTGGCCGGTGAGTCGGTCGAGAACCTGACCCGCTTTGGCGGCAACGGCGGCTGGGGCGCAGCGGTCTCGTTGCATGCAGGCGATCAGGCCGTGCTGCTTGATGGCGGCACGTTCTGCCGGTTGGTGTTGCCACGCGAAGCTGTTGAAGGGCTGGCGGGGCGGCTGCCTTGCCGCGATGGCCTGGGCTTCGGAATCGCCCTGGATGACGACAGCATGTTGCAGCTCCAGTTCGACGTGGACGTGCGCGACAGCATGCGCCAGCGTGGCCCGCAGCGACGGGCTGAACCTGCGGCAGAGTAGGCGCATGGTGCGCAGGGTGGGGCGCCCCGCTGTCGTATGATGACGGCCTTCGTTCCTGCGTTGCTGCAATGCCCCTGAACCCCTCCGCTCCCTCTGCGTCCCGACCGGCTACGCCCAATCCGGCAGCGGCCGATGACGGTGACGCGCTGCACTTCTGCAGTACCTGTGCGTTCTCCGACGCCTGCATGTCGCAGGGCTATGACAAGGCTGCGCTGGGCGAGTTGCATGTGCTGGTCGACCACGTCGGTCCGTTCCAGGCTGGCGACTATCTCTTCCGTGCAGGCGATCCGTTCGATTCGATCGCAGCGGTCCGCGCGGGCATGGTCAAGACCTTCGTCGATGACAGCCAGGGCAACGAGCAGGTACTGGGGTTCAGCCTGCCCGGCGAGGTGATCGGGCTCAATGCCATCCACGGCGCGCGCTTCCCCTGCAATGCGGTGGCCCTGGACACCGTCTACCTGTGCCGGATCTCGTTTCCGCGATTGAGCCTGCTGGCCACGCGCATGCCGGGGTTGCAGGCGCGGCTGTTCAGCCTGCTCAGTGCCGAGATCGGCAAGGTCGCCACGCTGGCAGCCAACCATCGCACCGAGGAGCGCATGGCGGCGTTCCTGCTGGATCTTTCCGGGCGCTATGCCCGGCGCGGATTCTCCGCCACCCGTTTCAACCTGAGCATGGCCCGTACCGAGATTGCCAACTACCTGCGGATGGCGCCGGAGACGGTGAGCCGGGTGCTGCGCCGGTTGAGCGACGAGGGTGTGATTGCGGTGAGCCAACGTGAGATGCTGTTGCTGCAACCCGAGCGGCTGGCGGAACTGGCCGTGACCCGGGAATCCGGACTGGACTGATCAGGTAGGCGAGGGGCCGACCCATGATGCGAGCGGGGCTGTTGTTGCTGGGAATGCTGGTTGCAGTACCGGCCTGGACGGCTGAGCTGACGGTGTCGGCGGCGTCGAGCCTGACCGAGAGCTTCCGTGAACTGGGCGCGGCCTACGAAAAGGCGCACCCGGGAACCAAGGTGGATTTCAACTTCGCCGCCTCCGGCGTGCTGCTGCAGCAGATCAGCCGCGGCGCACCGGTGGATGTGTTCGCGTCGGCCGATGAAACCACGATGGACCATGCCCAGCAGCAGGACCTGCTGGCGGCCGGCACCCGCGAGGTGTTCGCGGTCAATGCGCTGTGGGTGGTGGTGCCGCCGCAGGCCAAGGCTGCGCCGCATACCTTGAAGGACCTGGCCGGTGCTGGTGTGCAGCGCATCGCACTGGGCAACCCGGACAGCGTGCCGGTCGGCCGCTATGCCAAGGGCGCGCTGGAAGCGGCGGGCCTGTGGCCGTCGGTGCAGGGCAGGATCATCACGACGCAGAACGTGCGCCAGTCGCTGGATTACGTGGCGCGCGGTGAAGTGGATGCCGGCTTCGTCTATGCCACCGATGCACAGGCAATGCCCGACCGGGTGCGCCGTGCATTCGCGGTTCCGGTGCCCGGGCGCATTGCCTATCCGCTGGCGGTGACCAGGGCCAGTACGCAGCCGGCGGAAGCCAGGCGCTTCGCTGCCTTCGTGCGTTCGCCGCAGGGCCAGGCGATCCTGGCCAGGCACGGGTTCGGCAAGCCCTGACGCATGGATCTGGACTGGAGCGCGCTGGGGTTGTCGCTGAAGGTGGCCGGCTGGGCCACCGCGATCAATCTGGTGCTGGGCGTGGCACTGGGCGCTCTGCTGGCGCGTCGGCGCTTTCCTGGCCGTGAGCTGCTGGATTCGCTGCTGACCCTGCCGATGGTGCTGCCACCGACGGTACTGGGTTATTACCTGCTGGTGCTGATCGGTCGCAACGGCCCGATCGGCGCGTGGCTGCAGTCGTGGTTCGGCATCAACCTGGCGTTCACCTGGCAGGCGGCGGTGATCGCTGCGGCGGTGGCCTCGTTGCCGCTGGTGTTCAAGCCGGCACGCGCGGCGTTCGAGGAAGTGGACAGGCAGTTGGAGCAGGCCGCACGCACGCTGGGTGTGTCCGAAGCGGCTGTATTCTTCCGCATCACGCTGCCACTGGCGTGGCGCGGCATCCTCGCCGGCCTGCTGCTGGCGTTTGCGCGCGCGATGGGCGAATTCGGCGCGACGCTGATGGTGGCCGGCAGCATTCCGGGCCGGACGCAGACGTTGTCGATCGCTATCTACGAGGCGGTACAGGCCGGCCAGGACGGCAAGGCCAATGCGCTGGTGATCCTGACCTCGGTGGTCTGCATCGTGATCCTGTTGCTGGCCGCGCGGTTGGTGGGCGGACGCCGCCGGGAGCTGCGTGATGTGGCTTGACCTGCAGGTGCAGCGCCGCCTGCAGGCGGCCGGCCAGGATTTCGTGTTGGACGTATCGCTGCAGTGCACGCAGCGGCAGGTGGTGCTGTTCGGCCCCTCGGGCGCGGGCAAGAGCCTGACCCTGAAGGCGGTGGCCGGGCTGCTGCGGCCGGGCCAGGGTCATGTGCGCGTGCAGGGGCAGACCCTGTTCGATGCGGCCACCGGCGTGGATCTGCCGCCGCAGCGCCGCCGGCTGGGCTACGTGTTCCAGGATTACGCGTTGTTCCCGCACCTGAGCGTGCGCCAGAACGTGGCGTTCGGGCTGCAGAAGGGGTGGTTGAATCCTCGGATCGGCCAGCGTTTCGATGCGGTGGAGCAGTGGTTGCAGGCCTTCCGCATCGACACGGTGGGTGATCTGCTGCCCTCGCAGATTTCCGGCGGGCAGCGCCAGCGCACCGCACTGGCGCGGGCGCTGGTGACGCAACCGCAGGCGCTGCTGCTGGATGAACCGTTCTCCGCACTGGATCATGACCTTCGCCAGCACCTGCGCCAGGAGTTGGAGGCGGTGCTGGACAAGACCGGCATCCCGTTGTTGTTGATCAGCCATGATCCGCAGGACGCGGCCATGTTCGGCCAGCAGGTGGCGCGCATGGTGGACGGCCGCATCGTCGGCGATTGACCTGCACCTGTAGAGCCGAGCCCATGCTCGGCTGCTCTGCGCGACACCGCCAACAGCAGCCGAGCGTGGGCTCGGCTCTACAGGATCAACGGATCAATACAGTTCACAGTGCGTGCGGCCTTCATTCCGCAGCGCGTCCCATTGCCCTGCACCGGCGACGGCATCGATGGCCTCGCGCACCGCGCCTTCCAGGTGGCGCTTGTTGCCGCACAGGTACAGATGCCCACCGCGGGCCAGAACGTCGCGCACTTCGCTGGCGCGCTGCTGCAGCACGTGCTGCACATAGACCATTTCGACGCCATCGCGCGAGAACGCGGTATGCAGGCCAGCCAGCACGCCCCGGGTATGCCAGTCCTGCAGCTGGTCGCGGTACAGGTAGTCGTGCTTGCTGTGCTTCTCGCCGAACACCAGGTGCACTTCACGTTCGCAGGCGTTGGCCTGCAGTTCCTGCATCAGGCCCATCAAGGGCGCGATGCCGGTGCCGGTGCCGACCAGCAGCAGCGGTGCCTGGCCGGTATCGGGCAGGTGGAAGCCAGGGTTGGAACGGCAGTACACCCGGGCGTGGTCGCCACCGTGCAGCAGGCTGCCGGTAGCGGTGCCGAAGCGCTCGCGGCCGCGCAGGGTGTAGCGCACTTCGCGCACGCACAGGCTCAGTTGGTCGTGGCACGGGTGCGAGGCGATGGAATAGGCGCGCGGCAGCCGCGGTGACAGCAGTTCGTGCAGCCTGGCCAGCGGCACGCTGTGCGGCGTGGCGTGGTCCTGCAGCACGTCCAGCAGGTCCAGGCCATGCAGGTAGGCGTCGAGCTCGCACTTCTGGTTGACCTTCAACAGGCGCTTCAATCCCTCGCTGCCGCCGAGCCTGGCCAGTTCGCGCAGCACGCCCTTGCTCAGCAGGCGCAGCTCGCGGTCATGCAGGGCGGCCACGGCGGCGGTGTCGCCATACCAGATGGCCAATGCCTGCAGCAGGGCAGGGTCGTTCTCGGGTACTACGTGCAGGGTGTCACCCGCGCGGTAGGCCATGCCACTGCCGGCAATGTCCAGCTGCAGGTGCCAGGCGGCGGGGTCGCTGCTGTTCAAGCGGCGGCGTTCGAGAATGGGGGCGGCAAAGGCATTGTCTTCGCCATAGGCGGTGACCTGCAGGTGCAGGTCCTGGCCAGCGTTGAGGTCGCCACCCAGCACCTGGCCCAGCACCGGCTGCCATTGCTGGAAGAACTGCTCGTAGCCCAGATCGGCGTCCACGCGGTGCAGCAGCGGCTGGGCCTGGCGCTCGCTCAACGCGGCATCCAGCGCCTTGGTGAAGCCGCAGAAGCTGGGATAGCCGGTGTCACCGAGGCCGAACACCGCATAGCGCAGGCCGCTCAGCGTCGGGGTCTGGCGCAGGGTTTCGAAGAACCGCTCGCCATTGGCCGGCGGTTCGCCATCGCCGAACGAGCTGGAAATCGCCAGCAGCACATCGCCGTGGCCGAGACTGGCCACGTCGATGTCGTTGAACGGGAGCACCTGCGGCGCGTGCGGCTGTAGGTCCGCGCCCAGGCGCTGGGCCAGGGCGCGGGCATTGCCCGACTCGGACGCGAAACCCACCAGCAGGCGGCTGAAGGGCATACTGGCCGGGAGGGCGTTCACGCGGCCTCGTAGAAGTCGTCGAACTTCTCCTTGCTGAACTCGACCAGATCGTAGTTGTGCATCAGGTCGTTCACCACGCGGCGGATGCTGATGTACGAGGTGATGTTGCCGTCGGCGTCGAACAGCGGCTGCACGGTGGTATCGACCACGTAGAGCACGCCGCCCTTGCCGAGGTTGGGCACGATCCCGGTCCAGGTCTTGCCGGCCTTGATGGTGTCCCACATGTCCTTGTAGACGGCCTTGGGTACGTCTGGATGGCGCACGATGCTGTGCGGCTGGCCGATCAGCTCTTCGCGGGCGAAGCCGGTGAGCGTGCAGAACAGGTCGTTGGCGTAGGTGATGTTGCCCTGCAGGTCGGTGGTGGAGATCACCATGACGTTCTGCAGCGCATTCACGAGCTGGGCGTTGTCGGGGGAGTAGCTCATCGCAGGGTCCTTGTAGAGGCCGGTAACGCCGGCGTGTTCGGGTTCTGCATAGGAATACGCCCGCGTGGCAGCGGGCGGTTTGACATTGGTCAAGCGCGTAGCGCGAAGGCCTGCGACCGGGTGTCGCAGGGAGCGTTCACTGCTGCAGGGGAAAGCCGATCGTCTCGTGGCAATGCTGCACGAGGTGGCGACCTCCCTCATTGATGTGCAAGGTGTCTGCGTCACCGAAGAACCGCAGCAGTGCTGCCCCGGTCGTACTGCCCGCGTGCGCGGAGCTTCTGGCAGCAGATGGCAGGAACGGATCAGCTCGCGGATCGTGTCCGCCCGGGAGGTTCGCGCGCGCAAGGGTGCCTTCGATCAATAGCTGCGCACATGCGCCAGCCAGATAGGCGTCTGGTTCCCGTTGCCGGCCGCGCCGAGGCTGGCCTGACAATGCGGTGGCGATATGCTGGAACTCATGCGCGGTGGTGGCGATCACGCGCCTGCGCAGCGAATCAGCGTCCGGGCTGGAGGGAAACCAGAAGCTGACCACCTGGCCCGGCCGCTCTGGTCCTGGCAGTTGTCGCCAGATGCCGCCTCCGTCACTTACGATCGTGAGCTGATAATGCACAGGCGTCCGTTCCTGCCCATTGGCCTGGAGCGGCAGTCCAGCGGGTCGTGCAGCGGCCTCGCAGAGCTGTGATGCTTGCATGGCCGAAAGCGCTCCATCTGCCCAGAGAAGTCGAGTTGCGACGGATGACCACCCGCACTCGATGGACCGATTGGGATACTCCGAGCTTTCCGGGCCGGGTAGCACCGACACTGTGCTGATCTTCAGATGTGAGGATGGGCCTCGCAGCAGGGTGGCATACCCTCCATCGGGACTGACCAGGTCCCGGGGAGGCAGTTGGATGGATTGGCACGCACTTGTGGCCAGAAGGATTGCCGTCAGCCCAGCATAGAGCGCGAGGGCGGAGCCCGGTTGGGTACGCTTGGGCTGACGGCGCTGCATCAGGGGAGCAGCACGCCAGCAGAGATGAAGGTGATACCGATTGCCGCCACGATTGCTCGTAGATTGCTCATTGGTACGCTCCAGGTTTGACGTCGATTGACCGATCAGCTCAACCCGCTGGCTCGGTAGTCAATGCGTATCGACTCTGGCTCGATCAGACAATCGGAATTGTTTCAAACACTTGCAGTAGTTGGCTCCGGGCCACATTCGATGCGCCAGAGACATGCGCAGGTCGCGCCAATGGCGACACTTGCGCCTCCAGTCACATCATGTGGGGAAGTCGCGGGCGCGTCAGCCCATCGAATAGCGCAGCACACCCGCCGAGACCACGCCGATCAGCACCGTCGGCAGCATCGACAGCCGCGTGGCGGCCAGCAGGGTGATCGCCAGCGCGGCCAGGTCGGCGGGCTTGTCGGCGACGAAGTCCGGGGCGATCACCGAGATCAGCACGCAGCCTGGTGCGGCTTCCATCACCGTCACTGCGCGCTTGCTCAGCGTGCGGTTGCGCAGGGCGAGGAAGCCGGCGATGCGGGTCAGGTAGGTGGCGGCGGCCATCAGCACGATGGTCAGCACCGAGGTCCAGTGGATCAGTCCGTTGAAGATCATGCTGCGTCCTCCGCCAGCAGCCAGGCAGCCGCCAGGCCGGCCAGGGCGCCGCTGGCCACGTACCACGCGCCCGGAATCAGCAGGTAGGTGGCAGCGGCCACCACCATGCTCACCAGCCACGGCCGCGCCGCTTTCATGCCTTGCCACATGCCGCGCAGCAGCACCAGGAATACGGCGGGGAAGGCCATGTCGAAGCCATAGGCGTGGATGTCGCCCAGCATCGGCCCGACGATCGCGCCCAGTGCCGTGCAGGCCACCCAGACCGTGTACAGCCCTGCCGAAACGCCCAGGTAGTAGGCCAGGCTGAAGCCGAGTGCGCGGCGACGCGCGTCGGCCACACCCAGCGCCCAGCTCTCGTCGCACATGAAGAACAGCGCCGGCAGCACACGACGGCGCGGCAGGTGCTGCAGCAGTGGGGCCAGGCTGGCGCCCATCAGCAGGTGGCGGCTGTTGACCAGCGCGGTGATGGCCACGATCAGTGCGATGTGCGGTGGCGAGGTCCACAGTTCGACGGCGGCGAATTCCGAGCCGCCAGCGAAGTTGAGGCCGGTCATCAGCGGCACTTCCAGTGCGCTCAGGCCCTTCTGGGCCGCCTGCGCGCCGAGCACCAGGGCGAACGGAATGAAGCCGATCATCACCGGCACGGCGGCACGCAGGCCGCGCAGGAATTCGGCACGCGGGGCGGTGTCGCAGGCGTCGGGCAGGGGGAGGGTGGTACGGGCGTCCATGGAACGGCACAACGAGATGGGGGTGGCCCATGCTAGCGGTCCGATCGCGAAATCGGGTTGCGTTGATGCCACTGGATTCTGGATGATTGATATTCCATGCGGCCAGAGTCGACCAGGACGAAATTTCATGCAGTACCAGCTCGACAACCTTGATCGGCGCATCCTCGACGCCCTGCAGCGCGATGGCCGCCTGCAGAACCTGGAGCTGGCCCGTCTGGTCGGGCTGTCGGCGTCGGCGTGCCTGCGCCGGGTGCGTCTGCTGGAGGAGGGCGGCTACATCGACCGCTACGTGGCCTTGTTGAACGAGGCCAAGGTGGGGCGGGGCTTCACGGTGTTCGTGCGGGTGTGGCTGCGCGGGCAGGATGAGGACACCACCAATCACTTCATCAACAGCATCAAGTCTTTCCCGGAAGTGCTTGAATGCCATCTGATGGCGGGCGACTGCGATTTCCTGTTGCGGGTGGCGGTGGCTGATCTTGATGCCTACCGGCAGTTCCAGATGCAGCACCTGAACCGGATCGCCGGGGTGCAGAACACGAAGACCGAGATTCCGATGCAGCGGATCAAGCAGACGACCCAGTTGCCGCTTTGAGGGATGGGGTTTGCGGCCGGGTTGCACCCGGCACCCGCGGGTAGTGCCGGCCGCTGGCCGGCAACCTCAGGAGCAACAGCAACAGCGGGCCTGCTGAGGGATGGCGGGG
>NZ_LEKR01000032.1:0-51986 GCF_001580555.1 Stenotrophomonas sp. DDT-1 | reverse complement strand
CAACGTGACATCACCTGCTGCAGCAAGGCTGCCGCCCGTGCCCAGCGCCAGCGTGCCGGCATTGATGGTGGTACCGCCGCTGTAAGTGTTGGCACCGGACAGCGTCAGCGTGGTGGCACCATTCTTGACCAGGCTGCCATTGCCACCGACCACGCCCGACAGCGTCAGCGCAGTGCTGCCCGGCAACGTCAGTACGACGCCCGAGCCCAGCGTGACCGCATTGCCGAGTGTCACTGCCGCGCCCGCGTCCAGCGTGGTGCTGGCATTCACCGCCAGCGCGCCGGTACCGAGCGCATCATTCGCACCGACCACCAGGCCACCGCCGTTCAAGGTCAGGCCGCCATCGAAGGTATTGGTGTTGTTGAGGGTCAGCAGGCCCGCACCGTTCTTGATCAGGCTGCCATTGCCGGCCACCACGCCACCGAGGGTGAGATCGTTGCTGCCGCCCAGGGTCAGCTGCGTACCGGCACCGAAGTTCACTGCGTTGGCCAGGTTCAGCGCCACGGTGCTGTCCAGCGTGGTCGTGCCACCAATGCCCAGTGCACCGGTACCGAGTGCGCTGGCGCTGCCGAGAATCAGGCCACCGTCGTTGAGTGCAAGGCCACCGCTGAAAGTATTGGCACCGGACAGCGTCTGTACGCCCGCGCCTGCCTTGATCAGACCGCCGGTACCATCGATCACGCCGGCAAAGCTGCCACTGCTGGCGCCGCCAAAGGTCAACGACTGCGCGCCCAGCACCAGCTGGCTGCCTGCCACGCCGTTCAGCGCGCCGATGGTCTGCGCCGCACCGGCTGCGGAGATGTCCAGCGTCGCACCGGCACCGGCAAGATCCACCGCGCCGGCCGCGGCAAGACTGCCGCCCGCCCCCAGCGCCAGCGTGCCGGCGTTGATGGTGGTGCCACCGGTGTAGAGGTTGGCGCCGGACAGAGTGAGGCGGGCCGCGCCGTCCTTGATCAACCCACCGGCACCGAATACCGGACCGGTGAGCGTCAGGTCATTGCCGCCCAGCACGGAGAGATTCGCACCGGCGGCCAGGCCGATGAGGTTGCCTATGGTGAGTGCAGACGTTGCATCCAGCGAAGCGTTGCCGCCCACGTCCAGCTGGCCGGTACCCAGTGCCTGCGCATTGCCCAGCTGCAGCAGGCCCGCGTTGAGGCCGACACCCCCGCTGAAGGTGTTGGGTCCATTCAACGCCAGCGTGGCCGTACCATTCTTGACCAGGCTGCCAGTGCCACTGATGAGACCGCCCAGTGACACGTCCTGGCTGCCCAGCAGATCCAGCGCCGCGCCTGCCCCGAGGTTGACGTTGTTGGCGAGGTTCAGCGCTGCTGAACTGTCCAGCGTGGCAGTGGCGCCCACCGACAGTGCACCGGTGCCCAGTGCGCCGGCGTTCCCCAGGAACACGCCGCCGCCGTTGACGGTGAGCCCACCACCGAAGCTGTTGGCGCCGTTGAGGGTCAACGTGCTGGCACCGTTCTTCACCAGCCTGCCGGTACCGGACACCACGCCACCCAGCGTGATCGCCTGCGAGCCCGGCAACGACAGCGCCGCACCCGCGCCCAGGTCAACATTGTTGGTCAGGCTCAACGGGGCGCTGCCATCGAGCGTGACGTTGCCGCCGATGCCCAGTACTCCAGTACCGAGCGCGCCGCTGTTGCCCAGCAGCAGGCTGCCGGCGTTTGCGTTCAGTCCACCGCTGAAGGTGTTGGTGCCGTTCAAGGTCAGTGTCGACGCGCCATTCTTGACCAGGCTGCCGGTGCCCGTGATGTTGCCGCCCAGGGTCAGGTCCTGGCTGCCCGGCAGGGTCAGGGCCGCGCCGAGGTTGATCGCATTGCCCAGGTTCAGCGCCGCAGTGGCGTCCAGCGAGCCGTTGCCACTGACCGTCAGCGCACCGCTTCCCAGCGCACCGGCGTTGCCCAGCACCAGGCCACCGGCCGCAAGATTCACCCCACCGCTGAAGGTATTGGCACCGGTCAGCGTCTGCACGCCGGTACCCTGCTTGATCAGCCCACCGGTGCCGCCGATCACGCCGGCGAAGGTCTGGTTGGTGGCATCACCGAAGGTGAGCGTGCTGCTGCCCAGCGCCAGGGTGCTGCCCGCCACACCGGACAATGCACCGATGGTCTGGTTGCCACCCAGCGAGATATCCAGTGCGCTGCCAGCGCCGGCCAGGCTGACCGCGCCGGTCGCCGCCAGGCTGCCACCACTGGCCAATGCCACCGTTCCGGCATTTACCGCCAGCCCACCAGTGAACGTGTTCGCGCCGCCCAGCGTCAGCGTGGCAGCACCGTTCTTGACCAGGCTGCCGCCCCCACCAATGACACCCCCCAGCGTCAGCGCATTCGAGCCCAGCACATTGAGCGAACCACCGGCGCCAAGCGTGATGCCATTGCCCACGGCGAGCCCGGCGCTGGCGTCGAGTGATACCGCACCGCCGACGTTCAGTGCCCCGGTTCCCAGTGCACCGCCGTTGCCCAGCACCAGACTGCCCGCGTTGAGTGCCAGACCACCGCCGAACGTATTGGCGCCGTTGAGGGTCAGCGACGATGCACCATCCTTGATCAGGCCGCCAGCGCCGCTGATCACCCCGTTGAAAGTGAGCGCCTGCCCGCCAAGCAGATTCAGGCTGGCACCCGATCCGAGGCTGACAGCATTGGTCAGCGCCAGCGCCGTGGTGCCGTCGAAGGTGGTGTTGCCGCCGACAGAGAGCGTACCGCTGCCCAGCGCGGCGGCATTGCCCAGCAACAAGCCACCGGCGTTGAGCGCAACACCGCCCGTGAGGCTGTTGACGCCCGACAGGGTCTGCACACCGGTGCCGAGCTTGATCAGGCCGCCGGTGCCTGCGGCGAACGTGCCGCTGTAGCTGGTATTGCCCAGCCCGCCCAGGGTCAGGGTGTGGCTGCCGAGGTTGACCGAACCACCAAGCCCGGCCAGCGAGCCGATGGTCTGGTCGGCCGCCGCCGAAAGATCCAGGCTGGTGCCGACGCCCAGCGTGATCGCACCGGTGGGCGACAGGCTGCCGCCCGCGCCCAGCGCCAACGCGCCCCCGGCCAGGTTGAAGCTGCCGCTCAGCGAATTGGCACCGTTCAAGGTCAGCGTGCCGGCACCGTTCTTGGTCACGTTGCCGGCACCGGATATCGAGCCACTCAATGTCAGCGCATTGCTGCCCAGCAGGTTCAGCGAGCCCCCGCCATTGACCACCAGGTTGTTGCCCAGGGTGAAGCCCGCCGTCGTATCCAGCGAGGCGCTGCCACCGACGGTCAGGTTGCCGCTGCCGAGTGCACCGGCATTGCCCAGCAGCAGGCCGCCGGCATTGAGGTTGACGCCCCCGGAGAACAGGTTTGCACCGCCGAGAGTAACAATGCCGGTGTTGTTGACCGTCAGCCCACCAGCGCCTGAAAGCACGCCATTCAAGCCGAACGCATTGGTCCCGGCCAGGGATAGATTGCCGCCGAGGTTGAACGCATTGGCCAGATTCAGACCGGCCGTGGAGGATGCGATGGCACCGCCGTTGGCCGTGAACAGCCCTGTGCCGAATGAACCGGCATTGTTGAAATTGACCAGGCCATCATTGAGCGTCGTCGGGCCGGATGCGCCCCATGCGCCCTGCAGGTTCCAGGTACCGCTGTTGACGGTGAGCTTCTGGAAGTTGAGGTACTGGTTCCAGCCCAGTGTGGTCACCGCTCCGCCGGTGCCTGACCCGGGACCGGCGGAACTGTTCTGCAGCACCAGCGCGTTGTTGCCCGCGCCGCTGCCGGTACCCGCGTCGACCGTTCCCGCTGCCGCAACCTTCACCCCGGTAACACCCGTAATCACACCGGCAAGGGCGGTGCCACCGCCGGCCACAACGCTGGAACCCGACACTGCGGTGAAGGTATTGCCGCCGGTTGAATCACCCAGATGAACGCTACCGTTGACCGCCCCCGCATTGAGGAACGTATTACCGCCAGAAGCGCCCAGGCCGACGCGTCCGTCGATGGTACCCGTGTTGGTCACATTCGCTGCCGCGCCACCATAGGTCACCACCGTGGTCGCGTCGGAAACGCTGCCCACACCGATCAAGGACGTGCTGATCAGGCCGGCATTGTTGATGGTGGTGGTGCCGTTGACGTTCTGTGCCACCAGCGCCTGTCCACCGAAGCCCAGCAGCGTTGCGATGTTGACGACACCCTTGATCTGTCCACTGGCGTTGTTGTTGACGACGATCGCGCTGTTGTTGGCGGAACCATTGCCGATGACCAGGCCGGGCGAGGCGAGGACGATCGAGCTCGGATCGATCGTGCCATTGTTGTTGACCGTCACGTTGTCGCCGGTCAGCGTTGCCGCGTTGCCTCCACCTACGATCGGCGGCGTACGCAGCAATGCACCCGCGGCGATGTTCAGCGTGAGGCCGTTGGTCGCGTTGGAGTAGTTGTTGATGGTGGTGGTGCTGTCGCAGTTTACGGTCGTGGTACCCGTGCACGCTGCGAATGCCGATCCACTGGCCAGTGTGGCGGCCAATGCCGCCGCCAGCTGCTGCGTCCGCAATCGCGGTACCCGCCCTGCGCTGACCGCGCTTCCCCAGGGATTCTGGGCGACCTCCGAAGCAACCTGCATTACCCCAAGGGCACGATTGAAAACCAGACGGTAAATGCGGTTCATCGGTAAATCTCCATGAAAAGACCGGATGGCACAGCTGGCAGGTTTTTTTGGAGAAAATGCGGGCCACCCCTGCTCCCGATACGGGAACAAGGCCTGAAGGCATTAACTCCTTAAAATCTTCACATCTTCACCTGATCGCACCCAGGGACAGGTACGTCAGCGTGTCCCTCAAGACGAAAACTCCCCGATTTCGCCCGACGAATGGCGGCACTGTGCGACCGGCGGTGCCAGCGGCATGTGAATCACGCGCGCCATTTTCATGACGCACGTCAAATAAAAGGGGCCGGCAGAATGGTTTTGCCGAAAATGCATATCGTTGTATGTAGCGGGGAATCCGTGCCCGCCATGAGTAAATAAATTCAGCTACTGGAGAGTTTCATCAGCACCAGGCCGGAAACAATCAGCACCGCTGCACCGATCCGCATCGGGCTGACCTGCTCACCCAGGAACACGATGCCGACCACGAACGCGCCGACCGCGCCGATGCCGGTCCAGATCGTATAGGCGGTGCCCAGCGGCAGGCTGCGCATGGCCACCGCCAGCAGCCAGAAGCTGGCGATCATGCCGATGATGGTGACCACGGTGGGGGTGAGCCGGGTGAAGCCTTCGGACTGCTTCATGGATACGGCCCAGACGATTTCCAGCAGGCCGGCAAACAATAGATAGATCCAGGCCATGACGGCCCTCCTCTTGGTAGGGCCAGGCCGTCCTGGTCTTTGATTCCCGATGTGGGGGAGGTCGTTCCTCCTGGCCGGCATTCTAGCAACGGGGGCCACGCCCGGCCGCCGTGGCCAGGAACGGGTTACAGCCGGTTCAGTGCGTGACGCTGGCGTCGATGGCCCGGCCTGCGCTAGAATGAGGGTCTGCCATCGGTCAGCCGATGTGCGGTCCGGCTGTGGTCTCCGGCGCATCGCGCGCTGCTTCCCCTGATCCGTGAACTGGCCGCCCACCGGGCGGCCAACGTCTCTATGGTGGCCCCGTCGGCCCCTCGCGACGCTAGGTCGAAAACCCCGCCAGGGCCGGAAGGCAGCAACGGTATCGATCGACGCGGGCGCCGAGGCCAGCCGGCGGGGCCACCGCCTTTTTCGGCGACGCCCTCGCCTCTGGTAGATGCCACCCTTGGTTGGCGCCCCTCGCCGGGCATGGCCCCGCGCTACTACAGCGCGCGCTCCAGCGCCTCCAGTTCGGCGGCCAGCGCCGCATCGGCGGGCTGGCCGGTCCTGCTCACGGCGGATCCTGCACCAGCACGTGCGGCGCGGTCGGGTCGGCCAGCGGCACGCACTGCCCCGGCTGCGCCACGCGGTGCCCGCGCGCGGCCAGCGCCTGGCCATCGGCCACGCTGGCGTAGTGGTAGAGCATCATCCGCGCCTGCAGTTCGATGCTGTACTCACGCTCCAGGTCGTCCACGCCCGTGTGTGACGGGTTGCCGTGCAGGCCGCAGTCGTGGGCGATCAGTTCGTTGTCGTCGGCGTAGCGCGCCAGCATCTCCGGAATCGGCCGGGTATCGCCGCTCCAGGTCAGCGCGCCCTGCAGGCGCAGGCCATAGGCCGTCTCCGGCCAGTGATGGCGCACCGGAAACACCTCCAGGCGCACCCCCTCATGCCAGAACGCCTCGCCCACCACGATCAGGTGGAAGGCATCCCAGAAATTCGCACCGCCCTCAGCCAGCACGTTCGGATAGTCAGCAATGCGCTTGTGCAGCAGCGGCACCACCGTGGCAGGCACGTACAGGCGCACCTTGCCGCGCCGGTTCGCATTGAAGAAAGTGTCCACGAACAGGCGCTCGAAGCCGGCCACATGGTCCAGGTGCACATGGGTGACGAACAGCGCCTGCGGCATGTGCCCGTAGTGCGCCTTGAACGCGGTGAGGCCTTCACCGCCGCAATCGATGGTCAGCCACGGGCGACCACCGCGCTCGATCACCGACATCGGCGATCCCAGCTCGACCGCCGACGCGTTGCCGACGCCGAGGAAACGCAACGACCAGTCCATCAGGTGCCCCGGTTCCAGGCCATGTCATAGGCACGGCGCAGCCGTGCGTAGTCCTTCTGCACATCTTCCACGCTGCGCTCGCCGCGCAGCTTGATCAGCGAGCGCAGCAACCGCTTGAGGTTGCGTTCGCGCCAGCCGGTGGCCGGGATGCGGATCACCCCACGGTCGAAATCGATCAGCCAGCCATGGCCACTGCCATCGAACAGGATGTTGTGCGCGTTGAGGTCGGCATGGTCCAGGCCGGCACGGTGGAAACGGGCGATCAGCCGCCCGGTCTCCTCCCAGGGCGCGCCCCGGCCCGCAACCAGTGCGCGGTCGGCCAGCGAGCGCACGCCCTCGATCCGTTCCATCAGGATCGCGGCCCGGTAGCGCAGGCCCTCGCGCATGTAGAACGCGGCGATCGGCCGTGGCACCGGCAACTTCTTCTCGCGCAGCGCGCGCATCAAGCGGAATTCGGCGAAGCTGCGGGTCCGGTCCGAGCCGCGCCAGAGGTATTGGTCGAGGCTGATCCGGGCCGCCATGCCGCCGCGCAGGTAGTGGCGCAGCACGCTGGCACCGAACGGCGCATCGACGAACCAGGCGCTGCCGCGGCCGCCCTCGCCCACCGGGCGGGCCTTGCTGCCCCAGTGCTGGGGCGAGAACAGGCCAATATCGGCTTGCCGCAGCCGCTCGCGGTCGAACAGAATGGCCCCGATGCCGCGACCCTCGCGGCATGGCGTCAGCGCTTCATTGGCGTCGAATGCGACCATTTCATTGAGTCTAACAACACATGGCATCAGCGTCCTCCTCCTTGTGCCTCCTGCGCCTGTCCGCACTCGGCGACGTCACCCACGTGGTGCCCCTGGTGCGCACCCTGCAGGCTGCGCGCCCGGACACGCCGATCCACTGGATCATCGACAAGGTTGGCCACAAGCTGCTTGACGGCCTGCCCGGCGTCACCTTCCATGCCTACGACAAGAAGAGCGGCATGGCCGGGGTCAAGGAACTGCGCAGGCAACTGCCACCGGGGCGCTTTGAAGCGCTGTTGCAGATGCAGGTCGCGTTCCGCGCCAACCTGCTGTCGGCCTTCATTCCGGCCGAGCGCCGCATCGGATACGACCGCAGCCGCTCCAAGGACCTGCACGGGCTCTTCATCAACGAGCGTATTCCCGATCGCCCCGGCATCCACGTGCTGGATGCCATCGGCAGCTTCTGCGAGCCGCTGGGCCTGCGCCAGACCGAAGTCAGCTGGGATCTGGCCGTGCCGCCCTCCGCCTTCGAGTGGGCCGCCGCGCAGTGGCAGGACGATGGCCGCCCGGTGCTGATGATCTCACCCTGTTCCAGCCACGTGCGCCGCAACTGGTACGCCGACCGCTACGCCGCGGTGGCCAACCATGCCGTCCAGCGCGGTTGGCGGGTGGTGCTGTGCGGTGGCCGCAGCGAACTGGAGCGCCACATGGCCGATGCGATCCAGGCGCAGCTGCAGACGCCGGCACTGGACCTGGTCGGCAAGGACACGCTCAAGCAGCTGCCCGCCCTGCTGGCCCGCGCCAACCTGGTGATGACCCCGGACTCGGGCCCGATGCACATCGCCAACGCAATGGGCACCAAGGTGCTGGGACTGCATGCGGCCAGCAACCCGAACCGCAGTGGCCCGTACTCGGACCGCCGCTACTGCGTGGACCGCTACGACGACGCAGCGCGCAAGTACCTGGCCAAGCAGGCCACCGATCTGAAGTGGGGCACCAAGATCGAGTTCGACGATGTAATGGAACTGATTACCGTCGAAGACGGTATCGCCGCCTTCGAACGCTACGTCGCCGACCACCTGGGGTGAGCGGCGGCCTGCGCGGGATCACGTGCGCTGCGCGTAATCCTGATAGGACTTCTCTTCCACGTACGCCGAACCCAGCGCCAGGTTGATCGCCTTCTTGATGCGCGCGCGCTCGTCGTTGCGCAGGTAGACACTGCGCGCCAGGTCGATGAAGCCCTGGTCGAACGCCTGCGCCTTCTCCTTCAGGCGGATGTCGTCCTCGATGTCCCACAGCTGCTCGTTGACCGCCTTCAGCTCGGCACGCAGCCTGGCGATGTCCTTCACCGCAGCCGGGTGCGCCATCCAGGTCTGCTCCAGCGCCGACAGCTCCCTGCGCACATTGGCCAGCTTGCCCTCGTCGCTGATGCGCTCGGACTTGATCTGCAGGATCGAGATCTTGTCCAGCAGCTCGCCGAAGGACACGGGGACGAGGATTTCAGCGGTCATCGGGAAAAGCTCCAGCAGGTGATGCGTACATGGTAACCCGCAGCGTCCGCACGGATATCCCGGGCAGATCCACGCCATGCGTGGATGAGCCTGCCAGCAGGAACAGCATCCACGCACCGCGCGGATCTCCCGTGATGCATCTGGAGGACCAAGCCCCTCTGTTGAGGGGCTGCCCCGACAGGGGCGGGGAGAGGCCGGCAAAGGGAGGGGCCCACGCGTTGCGCAGCAACGTGTGGGGCGACGCGCAGAGCGCGTCGCGTCCCGCGCCAGATAAAGAAAAAGGGCTGCCTTTCGGCAGCCCTTTTTCTTTATCTGGCGGAGAGGGGGGGATTCGAACCCCCGAGGCGCTATAAACGCCTGCCTGATTTCGAGTCAGGTACATTCAACCACTCTGCCACCTCTCCGGGTGGTCCCCGGCGGACCGGGGACGCGCATCATACGAGGAAGCGAGGCCGGCGACAAGTCATTCCGGTCAACGAAGTGAAAATTTCCTGAGTGCATGCCTTGCCGGATGCCTGCAGCCCCCCGATGATGCCTGTCTCCCCAGCAATACCCCGCCCCCGCACACCATGATCGAATTCGGACACCTCACCCATCCCGGCCTGCGCCGCGAGCTCAACGAAGACACCTACTACGGTGACAGCGAGCTGGCCCTGTGGCTGGTGGCCGATGGCATGGGCGGCCACGCCTGCGGCGAGGTGGCCAGCGCGCTGGCCCGCGAAACCATCGTGCGCGAGATCCGCCGTGGCGCGCCGCTGGTCCACGCCATCCGCACCGCCGACGAAGAGATCATCCGCGCCTCGCGCCGGCGCAACGACACCCTGCCGATGGGCACCACCGTGGTCGCAGCACGCGTGCAGGGCAATCGCTACGAAGTGGCATGGGTCGGCGACAGCCGTGCGTATCTGTGGCGCGACGGCCAGCTGGCGCAGCTCAGCCAGGACCACAGCGTGGTGCAGGAGCTGGTCGCGCAGGGCAACCTGACGGCCGAGCAGGCACGCGCGCATCCGCATCGCAACGTGGTCACCCAGGCGCTGGGCGTGACCGATCCTGCACATCTGAACGTGGCCACCACCAGCGGTGAGCTGCGCCCAGGCATGCAACTGCTGCTGTGCAGTGACGGCCTGACCGAGGAAGTGGACGACCGCAGCATCGCCCGCACCCTCGCCTTCGACGATGCCAGCGCGCAGGAATGCGTGGATACGCTGGTCGCGGCCGCGCTCGACGGCGGTGGCCGCGACAACATCAGCGTCATCCTGGTGCGCTGCCACTGAACCTGGTGCATGAGCCGAGCATGGGCTCGGCTCTACAGTAGACCCACGCCATGCGTGGATGTTTATGCGCTGGCGGGCTCTTCCACCTTCGGGCCATCCCACAGCGCGTGGCCAGCCTTCTTGCGCAGCCGCTCCAGTCGCGCGGCATGCGCTTCCAGCTCCGACGGCGTGGCCACCACGCGCGGGCGCGGCAGCAGCTTGCTGGTGTCGAAGGCCTGCAGCGCGGCACCGGCGCCACCGCCGTCATCGTCGCCCAGGCCGAAGCCGATCTCTTCCTGGCCCGAGGTCAGCGCGATATAGACGTCACCCAGGATCTGCGCGTCGAGCAGGCCGCCATGCAGCGCACGGTGCGAATTGTCCACGCCCAGGCGCTTGCACAGCGCATCCAGCGAATTGCGCTGGCCCGGGAAGCGCTCGCGCGCCATCACCAGGGTATCGATCACCGTACAGCGATCGGTGATCTTTCCATACTGCGGGCCCAGCAACGACAGCTCGTTGTCGAGGAAGCCCAGGTCGAACGCCGCGTTGTGGATGATCAGCTCGGCGCCATCGATGAAGGCCAGGAATTCATCGGCGATCTGCGCGAAATCCGGCTTGTCAGCCAGGAACTCCAGGGTCAGGCCGGTGACTTCCTGCGCGCCCTGTTCGAACTCGCAGTCCGGCTTGATGTACTGGTGGTAGTTGTTGCCAGTCGGGCGGCGCTTGAACAGCTCCACGCAGCCGATTTCGACGATGCGGTTGCCCTTCTTCCATTCCAGGCCGGTGGTTTCGGTATCGAGGATGATCTGACGCATGGGCTCAGTTTACCGGGCTGGCGTCGCGGATCTGGATGGCCGCGTTGCGCGCCAGGGTATCCACCCGCTCATTGTCCGGATCGCCGGAGTGGCCCTTCACCCAGCGCCAGTCGATCTGGTGCCGCAGCGTGGCCGCATGCAGGCGCTCCCACAGCTCGCGGTTCTTCACCGGGTCACCGCCGGCGGTCTTCCAGTTCTTGCGGATCCAGCCGGGCATCCATTGGGTCAGGCCCTGCCGCACATACTGCGAATCGGTATAGAGCACGATGTTGCACGGCTCGGTCAGCGTTTCCAGGCCGGAAATGGCCGCCATCAGCTCCATCCGGTTGTTGGTGGTGTGCGCTTCGCCGCCGCTCAGTTCACGCTCGTGGCCCTTGTAGCGCAGCAGTGCAGCCCAGCCGCCGGGGCCGGGATTGCCAAGGCAGGAACCGTCGGTGTGGATTTCAATGGTTTTCAATACAACTCCAGATCAGGTAGCAACGGTGCCGTGCCAACGCACCGGCAACGGTTTCGGCCCGGGCAGGGCCAGCGTTCGTTTTTCAGCATGGAACAGGCAGGCTGCGCGCAGTGGCGACCAACCGCCCGCGCGACGGCTGCCGGCGCCGCGCCAGAGCGGGCCGAGGAAACGCATATCGTCGCACTCCAGCCCGTGGCGGCCGAGCAGCAGGCGGATCCGCTGCGGCGTGCGCACCACCAGCCCGTGCTGGCGCCAGTGCGTGCGGTAAGGGCTGAACGGGTTGAGGCTGCTCAGCCACAGGTGGCCGCCCGGCATCAGCACGCGCTCGCACTCATCGAGCAACCGATCAGCGTCGGCTGCGGTGACATGCTGCAGCACGACCGCATTGACGCTTTCATTGGCCAGCGGCAGCGGCAACGCACAGCGGGTGTCGCCGGCATAGCCGTGCCCCTGCCGGTACAGGCGCAGGCCGCGCCCGCCAAGCTGCGCATCGTCCAGCCATGCGGCACTCGGCGCGATCCACAGCCAGGGCTGCACCGGCAGCAACGACAGCTGCGGCAGCAGCAGTTGCCGCTCCAGAACGCGCAGGGCTTCCGCCGGTTCGCTGTCGAACCACGGGGTCTGGCTCGCTTGACGGGTGCTCTGCAGCGCGGGCATGGTCCAATTCTATGCGACTGACTGCCCTGCCCGCATTTGCGGACAACTACATCTGGACCTTGATCGACGACGACGGTAACGCCGTGGTCGTCGATCCCGGCGATGCCGCGCCGGTGCTTGCGCTCGCCGATCAGGGCCTGCGCGTGGACACGATCCTGCTCACCCATCATCACGATGACCACATCGGTGGCGTGCCCGTGCTGCAGGCACGCTTTCCCGGAGTCCGTGTGATCGCACCCGTCGAGGAGCGCATCCCCACGGCAACCGAACGGGTCGGCGAAGGTGAACGCGTTCAGGCACTGGGCCGGGCGTTCCACGTACTATCCGTGCCCGGGCATACCCGCAGCCACATCGCGTTTCACACTGCTGAACATCTTTTCAGCGGAGATTCGTTGTTCAGCCTGGGCTGTGGACGCCTGTTCGAAGGTACGCCGTCCCAGCTGCTGGCATCGATGCGCAAGCTGGGTACCTTGCCCGCGCAACTGCTGCTTTGTTGCGCTCATGAGTACACCGTGTCAAATGCCGTCTTCGCGCGGCATGTCGACCCCGCCAACGCTGCCTTGTGGCAGCGCCAAGAGGAGGCTTTGGCCATGCGCCGCGATGACCGTTCCACCCTGCCGGTAACCCTGGCCAACGAATTCGACTGCAATCCGTTCCTGCGTGTGCACACGGCGCCGATCCGCGCGTCGGTGTCGGCACACCTGGGCCGTGACGTCGTTGACGACGTCGACGTGATGGCCGGTCTCCGGCACTGGAAAGACGGCTTCCGCGCATGATGCGCCGAAGTCTGCCGCTGGCCCTGGGCCTGGTCCTGGGGCTGGCCGGAACCGCCGGCGCCCAGTCGCTGGGCGCTGGCATCGGCCAGAACCTGACCGCCGCCGCCGCCCTGCCGCTGGATCCGGCCACGTTGCCGGCCGCGTCGGTCCGCAACGGCCAGGAAATCTTCTCCAGCTTCCGCGATGGCCTGGCCGAGCCCACCTGCAATGCCGAGGCCACCAGCCCGCGCTGGCAGAAGCAGTTCGCCCACGCCCCGTCGCGCCTGGCCAACCAGGATGACGATGCACTGGTGCTGTTCGGCTATGTGGTCGAAGAGCTGCGCAAGGCCAACCTGCCCACCGAGTTCGCACTGATTCCCTTCGTGGAAAGCGGCTACCGGCCCAATGCCCGCAACGGCAGCGGCCCAACCGGCCTGTGGCAGTTCATCGCCACCACAGCGCGCAATCACCGCGTGCCCATGGCCAACGGCTACGACGGCCGCCTGTCGGCGGTCGATTCCACCCAGGCCGCAGTGCGCTACCTGAAGACCCTGCACGGCATGTTCGGCGGTGACTGGCGCCTGGCCACCATGGCCTACAACGCCGGCGAGTACCGCGTGCTGCAATCCATGCGAAAGGCCGGCATGAACGCGCAGAACGCCAAGCCCTCGGCGCTGCCCGGCCTGTCGCCGGTCACCCATGCCTACGTCGAGAAGCTGCATGCCCTGGCCTGCGTACTGGAAGACGTGGAAGACCAGCCAGGGGTCATGGCCTCGCTGGACCGCACCGTGCCCGTACTGAAGGACCACACCCTGCCCGCCGGCACCAGCGTCCAGCAGTGGGCCGCACAGCGCGCCCTGGACCCGGCCAGGATCGTCCGTCTCAACCCCGCCCTGGCGGGCGGTGGACGCGTCTCGTCCGGCACCACCCGCGTGCTGGCGCCGGTCTCGGCCGCCAACGCGACCGTGGCGGACACCGCCACCGCACTGGTGGCCAGTAGCGTACCTGTTGCCGCCGCCTCGCCAGCGCCGCAGGTCGCCAAGACCGTGGCCGCGATCGCCGATCGTCCGCGCAGCCGTCGCCACACCGTGCGTGATGGTGAATCGGCCTGGACCATCGCCCGCCGCTATGGCATGCCGGTCAAGGCGCTTCTTTCGCTGAACGGCCTGAGCGGCAGCAGCGTGCTGAAGCCGGGTGCGGTGCTGCGCGTCGAAGACTGACGCGCAGGCCAGGCCCTCCTGTAGAGCCGAGCCCCTGCTCGGCTTTTTTCTTGCCTGCGACTTGTCGGGGTTCATGACCAGGCGAGCACGGGCTCGGCTCTACAATTCAATTTCCAGCAGCGCCCGCACAAAAAAAGGCCCGGCAATGCCGGGCCTTCTTCGATCTGCTCGCCGCGAGGCTTACAGGTTCGCTTCAGTGGTCTGGATCATGAACTTCTTGCGCATCGCCTCGATGTAGGCCTTGGCCGCGGCCATGCCGTCGATCTGGCTCAGCTGTTCCTTCAGCTGCTTCTGCTGCTCTGCAGTCACTTCCTTGATGTCGCCCGGATTGACCTTGTTCACCGCGAACAGCAGCGCGTGGCCGTTGACGTCGACCTTGCCATAGCTCGGCTTGCCTTCGGCCGGCACCGGCGCGCTGAAGATCGCGCGGTTGATTTCCGGGGTCGGTACCGGCTGGCTGCGCGGCAGGCCCGGCATCGGGCTCAGCTGCAGCTTCTCGCTGGCAGCCAGCGACTGCAGGGTGGCGCCCGCCTTCAGCTTGGCCAGGATGGCATCGGCCGCCTTGTCGCTGGCCTGGCGCTGGCGATCAGCACGGATCGCAGCGATCACCTGTTCGCGGGCCTTGTCCAGCGGCAGGGCCTGTTCCGGCGTGTGTGCAGCCACACGGATGACCACGCTGTGGTTGGTCGCGCCGCCCAGGGCGATCGGGTCACTGGCGGTACCGTCCTGCACCAGCACGTCGGAGAAGGCGGCACGCAGCACGGCCGGGTCAGCGGCGATGCCGCTGGCGGTCGCGCGGGTGATCGGGCCCAGGGTCTGCAGCGGCAGGTTCACTTCCTTGGCGGCGGCCGCCAGGTCGCTCGGGCTCTTGTTGATGGCATCGACCAGGCGACCGGCCAGTTCGTTGAAGCCGCGCTCGCCGTCGGCCTTCAGCTGCTCGGCAGCCAGCGTGTCACGCACTTCCTCGAACGACTTGCCCTGGCCACCGCGCACAGCGGCCACCTTGATGATGTGGTAACCGAACTCGGTCTTCACCGGGCCGATCACGTCACCGGCCTTGGCCGCAAACAGCGCGTCCTCGAACGGCTTGACCATCGCACCGCGCTCGACCCAACCCAGGTCACCGCCCTGGTCCTTGGAGCCCGGATCTTCCGAATTGGCCTTGGCCAGCGCAGCGAAGTCGGCACCGGCCGCCTTGGCTTCGGCAGCGATCTTGTTCGCCTTGGCTTCGGCGCCGTCACCGGTGATCAGGATGTGCGAGGCCTGGCGCTGCTCCGGCGAGGTGAACTTTGCCTTTTCCTCTTCATAGCGCTTGCGCAGGGTCGCTTCGTCGGCCGGGGTCGGTGCCGGCAGGTTCGCACCGTTGATCTCGACGTACTCCAGTGACACGCTCTCGGCTTGGCGGAAATCCTTGCCGTGGCTGTCGTACCACTTCTTGATCTGATCATCGGTGACCGGCGCGGTATCGGCCGGTACGGGCGGCAACGCGGCCAGCTCGACGTCGCGGGTTTCGCCCAGCAGCTTCAACAGGCGCTCGGTCTCGGCCTGGGTGACGAAGCCGGAGCTCTGCAGGCCCGATGGGATCACCGACTGCTGCAGGCTCTCACGCACCAGTTCCTGGAACTGGGTCGGGGTACGCGGCGGATTGCCACCGGCCAATGCCAGGCGGTAGTTGTTCTCGTTGAACTTGCCGTTCGAATCGAGGAACGCCGGCATGGTCGCGATGTACTCGCGCACCGCGCCGTCGCCGATCACCACGCCCGCCTGTTCACCGACCAGGCGCACGACCTGTTCGTCGATCAGCTGATCGAGCACGGCCATCTTGTTCTCGGTGCTCTCGAACGCGCGCGGGTCGAAGTTGTCGCCCTGCTGCTGGCGCTCACGCATGCGCTCCTGCTCGAAACGCGTGCGGAAATCCTGCGAGCTGATCTCATGGTGCTGCCACAGCATGCGCACCGGCCACCACGACGGCGCCGAACGCCACCAGGTTGGTGGCGCGGAAACCTTGGCCACGTTCTGTGCGCCAACGCCACCGAGGTAGCTGTTGTCGATCACGAACAGGAACGGAATCATCAGCAGCCCCAGGATCACGGTGACGATCCAGCCTGAGGTCTTGTCGCGGAGTTTCTGCAGCATGGTGAGGAATCACAAGGCCTGATTGGCGAGCCCGGCAGTGTAACCCGCTTCGCCGCAGGGACCAAAAGCAGCACCGACGCGGCCTGCGCCCACTTGCGCAGGCAGGCACCATCAGTGCATCGGCCAACTCCACATCCTGGCGCAAAGAAAAAGCCCCCGGCTTGCGCCGAGGGCTTTTAGAGTTGGCGGAGCGGACGGGACTCGAACCCGCGACCTCCGGCGTGACAGGCCAGCATTCTAACCAGCTGAACTACCGCTCCGCGCTTGAACTTTGCAGGCGCCCAGTATATCCGAAGACTCTCTGGAAACCCAGCCCGATGAACACTTTTTCAAAGTTTTTTCACAGGGACTTAAGAAGTCTGCAATGGCGGAGCGGACGGGACTCGAACCCGCGACCTCCGGCGTGACAGGCCAGCATTCTAACCAGCTGAACTACCGCTCCGTTCTTGCAAAGACTTTTTCGCCTTCCTCCGAACCTCTCGGTGAGAAGACAAGGCCCCCAGCCTTGAACCGGGGGCCTGGATGTAATGGCGGAGCGGACGGGACTCGAACCCGCGACCTCCGGCGTGACAGGCCAGCATTCTAACCAGCTGAACTACCGCTCCGCGTTGTTACCTTTTTGCTTTCAGCCGGCCTGGACCGGGGAGAAAACAAAGCCTCCAGCTTTTGGCCGGAGGCCTCGTTGAATGGCGGAGCGGACGGGACTCGAACCCGCGACCTCCGGCGTGACAGGCCAGCATTCTAACCAGCTGAACTACCGCTCCACACTCAAACTTTTACCGCGGTGCTGTGGTGGGTGCTGAGGGTTTCGAACCCCCGACCCTCTCCGTGTAAAGGAGACGCTCTACCGCTGAGCTAAGCACCCCAGCGAGCCGCTTAGTTTACAGCATCCTTCAGGGCCTTGCCAGCCTTGAACGACGGATTCTTCGAAGCAGCGATCTTGATGGTGTCGCCGGTCTTCGGGTTGCGGCCGGTGCGGGCAGCACGGTCGCGGACCTGGAAGGTACCGAAGCCAACCAGGGTGACCGCATCGCCGTCCTTCAGCGCCTTGGTGATGGCAGCAACGACGGCATCGACAGCGCGGCTGGACTCTGCCTTGGTCAGGTCGGCAGCTTCAGCAACGGCATCGATCAATTCGGTCTTGTTCATTCTCTACAACTCCTTTGGCGGTGGGTTCCGCTTATTCGACAGGGAAGCAACCGCACGCCATCTGCATGCGGCCGCCATGTGGAAACGGTTCGCCGAATCCAGCGATCACCAGACTGCGACCACTCATTCGCGAGTGCTGCTTTTATACCAGTGGCCCTACCCCCACGCAAGCTGGAAAGCCAGCAACGACGCGGGTTTCGGGCCATTGGACAGCGCGCGTCAATGCTTGACGCGCGCGTTTCCACTCGGTTTGGCCTTGCTGCGCACCGTGACACGCTGCGCACTCTTGCGCGCCTTCTTCGGTGCCAACGGACGCTCCAGCGCCAGGTCCAGGACTTCTTCGATGTACTTCACCGGCACGATCTTCAGATCGCGGGTGACGTTGGCCGGGATGTCGGCCAGGTCCTTGCGGTTCTCTTCCGGGATGATGACCGTGCGGATGCCGCCACGCAGTGCGGCCAGCAGCTTCTCCTTCAGGCCACCGATGGCAGTGACGCGACCACGCAGGGTGATCTCGCCGGTCATCGCCACGTCGGCGCGCACCGGCACCCTGGTCAGCATCGACACCAGCGAGGTGACCATCGCCGCGCCGGCACTCGGGCCATCCTTCGGCGTGGCGCCATCGGGCACGTGCAGGTGCACGTCGTGCTTCTGCAGGAAGTCGCTGTCGATGCCAAAGCCCACGGCGCGCGAACGCACCACCGACAGCGCGGCCGACGCCGATTCCTTCATCACGTTGCCGAGCTGGCCGGTCAGGATCAGCTGGCCCTTGCCCGGCACCAGGGTCGATTCGATCTGCAGCAGGTCGCCACCGACTTCGGTCCAGGCCAGGCCGGTGACCAGGCCGATTTCATTCTCTTCCTCGGCACGGCCGAAGTCGAAGCGACGCACGCCCAGGTACTTGTCCAGGTTCTTGCTGGACACATTGACCAGCGCCTTGGGCTTCTTCGCACCCTTCTTCGCCTTCACCGGCTGCGGGCCGGCCAGCGCGATCTCCTTCACCACCTTGCGGCAGATCTTGGCGATCTCGCGTTCCAGGTTGCGCACGCCCGATTCGCGCGTGTAGTAGCGCACGATGTCCTGGATGGCGTCACTGCCGATTTCCAGTTCTTCCGGCTGCAGGCCGTTGGCCTTGACCTGCTTCGGCACCAGGTAGCGGGTCGCGATGTTGAGCTTCTCGTCCTCGGTGTAGCCGGGGATGCGGATCACTTCCATGCGGTCCAGCAGCGGGCCGGGAATGTTGAGCGAGTTCGAGGTGGCCACGAACATCACTTCGGACAGGTCCAGGTCCACTTCCAGGTAGTGGTCGTTGAATGCGTTGTTCTGCTCCGGATCGAGCACTTCCAGCAGCGCCGAAGACGGATCGCCACGGAAGTCCATCGACATCTTGTCGATCTCGTCGAGCACGAACAGCGGGTTCTTGCTGCCGACCTTGTTGAGGTTCTGCACGATGCGGCCCGGCATGGAACCGACGTAGGTACGGCGGTGGCCACGGATTTCGGCCTCGTCGCGCACGCCGCCCAGCGACATGCGCACGAACTTGCGGTTGGTGGCCTTGGCAATCGACTGGCCCAGCGAGGTCTTGCCCACGCCCGGCGGCCCGACCAGGCACAGGATCGGGCCCTTCATCTGCTTCACGCGCGACTGCACCGCCAGGTATTCAAGAATGCGCTCCTTGACCTTCTCCAGGCCGTAGTGGTCGGCATCGAGCGTATCCTGCGCGACCTTCAGGTCCTTGCGCACCTTGCTGCGCTTCTTCCACGGCACGCCCAGCAGCCACTCCAGGTAGTTGCGCACGACCGCGGCTTCGGCCGACATCGGCGACATCTGCTTGAGCTTGTTCAGTTCGTTGCGTGCCTTGGCTTCAACGGCCTTCGGCATGCCGGCTTCGGCGATCTTGCGGGCCAGCTCTTCCAGCTCGCCCGGCGCGTCGTCCAGGTCACCCAGTTCCTTCTGGATGGCCTTCATCTGTTCGTTGAGGTAGTACTCGCGCTGGCTCTTCTCCATCTGCGACTTCACGCGGCCGCGGATGCGCTTTTCCATCTGCTGCACGTCGATCTCGCCATCGACCAGGCCCACCAGCATCTCCAGGCGATCGCCGACGGCCAGCGTTTCCAGCAGGCGCTGCTTGTCGGCCAGGCGCACGCTGATGTGCGCGGCGATGGTGTCGGCCAGGCGCGCCGGCTCATCGATGCCCGACAGCGTCTGCAGCAGTTCCGGCGGCAGCTTGCGGTTGGTCTTCACGTACTGCTCGAACAGCGACATCAGCGAGCGGGCAATCGCCTCGACCTCGCGCGCTTCGCGCTCGTCGGTGGCGTCGATTTCCACCGCCTGCCCATGCAGCGAGCCGTTGCGCTCGTCGACGTGGGTGACCTGCACGCGCGACAGGCCTTCGACCAGCACCTTGATGGTGCCGTCGGGCAGCTTCAGCAGCTGCAGCACCTGCGCCAGCGTACCGACCTGGTAGAGGTCGGCCGCATGCGGGTCGTCGGTCTCGGCCGACTTCTGCGCCAGCAGCAGGATGCGCTTGTCCGCCTCCATTGCCTGTTCGAGCGCGTGCATGGACTTGTCACGGCCGACGAACAGCGGGATGACCATGTGCGGGAACACCACTACGTCGCGCAGCGGCAGGACCGGCAGGTCGAGGGTTTCACTTGGGGAACGGGCCATGGGGGCTCCAGGGAAGGGGGAAAACCGCCTCCGGGAGGGCATCTTCCGGAGACAAAAAAAGCCGATGGCCCCGTTATGGGGCCATCGGCTTTCAGATGCAAGGCATTCCTTTAAAATCCTTTCCAATCAACAACCTGGAAGGATCACTCGGCGCCTGCGGCCTTCTGTTCAGGGGCGGCCGGGGTCTGGTAGATCAGGTACGGCTCGGACTTGTGCTCGATCACCGATTCGTCCACGACCACCTTGCTGACGTTCTCCTGCGACGGCAGGTCATACATGGTGTCCAGCAGGACCGATTCGACGATGGTGCGCAGGCCACGGGCGCCAGTCTTGCGCTTGAGCGCCTTCCTGGCGATGGCCGACAACGCGTCCGGACGGAACTCCAGCTCCACGTTTTCCATCTCGAACAGCTTCTTGAACTGCTTGGTGATGGCGTTCTTCGGCTCGGTCAGGATCTTGATCAGGGCCGGCTCGTCCAGCTCCTCCAGGGTCGCGACCACCGGCAGGCGGCCGACGAACTCGGGAATCAGGCCGAACTTGATCAGGTCTTCCGGCTCGACTTCCGCCAGCACCTTGCCCACTTCCTGCTTGCGCTCGCTGCTCTTCACCTTGGCGCCGAAGCCGATGCTGCCGACGTCGGTGGAACGCGCCTGGATCACCTTGTCCAGCCCGGCGAACGCGCCGCCGCAGATGAACAGGATGTTCTTGGTGTCCACCTGCAGGAATTCCTGCTGCGGGTGCTTGCGGCCGCCCTGCGGCGGAACGCTGGCCACGGTACCTTCGATCAGCTTCAGCAGGGCCTGCTGCACGCCTTCGCCGGACACATCGCGGGTAATCGACGGGTTCTCGCTCTTGCGCGAGATCTTGTCGATTTCATCGATGTAGACGATGCCCTGCTGCGCCTTCTCGACGTCGTAGTCGCACTTCTGCAGCAGCTTCTGGATGATGTTCTCCACGTCCTCGCCCACGTAACCGGCTTCGGTCAGCGTGGTGGCGTCGGCCATGGTGAACGGCACGTTGAGCAGGCGGGCCAGGGTCTCGGCCAGCAGCGTCTTGCCCGAACCGGTCGGGCCGACCAGCAGGATGTTCGACTTCGCCAGTTCGACGTCGTCGTTCTTCTGCCGGCTCTCGATGCGCTTGTAGTGGTTGTACACGGCCACTGCCAGCGTGCGCTTGGCACGGTTCTGGCCGATCACGTACTGGTCGAGGACCTCGAGGATCTCGCGCGGCTTGGGCAGCGAACTGCGCGCCGACTGCGCCTTTTCCTCAAGTTCCTCACGGATGATGTCGTTGCACAGCTCCACGCACTCATCGCAGATGAACACGCTCGGACCCGCAATCAGCTTGCGCACTTCATGCTGGCTCTTGCCGCAGAAAGAGCAGTAGAGGATCTTGCCGGTGTCCGTGGAACGACCTTGGCGGTCTTCGCTCATGCTTCGCTTACCCAGTTACCCCACCCGCTGAACGGGGGTTCGATTCGAGAATAGCACAGGGCCGAGGGGACACCAGTCCCACCCGACCCTGCAGGAACGAGGCCTCCCTGGCCCCGTGAAGGCCGGTCAGCCGGCCTGGATCGACTCATCCGGACGACGCTCCAGGACCTGGTCGACCAGACCGTAGGCCTGCGCCTCGAAGGCGCTCTTGAAGTTGTCGCGCTCGGTGTCACGGGCGATCGTCTCCAGCGACTGGCCGGTGTGCTTGGCCAGCACCTCGTTCAGGCGCGAACGCAGGGTCAGGATCTCGCGCGCGTGGATGTCGATGTCGGTGGCCTGGCCCTGGTAGCCACCCAGCGGCTGATGGATCATCACGCGCGAGTTCGGCAGCGCATAGCGCTTGCCGGCTTCGCCCGCGGCCAGCAGCAGGGCGCCCATCGAGGCGGCCTGGCCGATACAGGTGGTGCTCACATTCGGCTTGATGTACTGCATGGTGTCGTAGATCGCCATGCCGGCGGTGACCACGCCACCCGGCGAGTTGATGTAGATGTTGATGTCCTTTTCCGGGTTTTCCGATTCCAGGAACAGCAACTGCGCCACCACCACGTTGGCCATGTGATCGTCGATCGGGCCCACGAGGAAGATCAGGCGCTCCTTCAACAGGCGCGAATAGATGTCGTAGGCACGCTCGCCGCGGCTGGTCTGCTCGACCACCATCGGAACCAGGTTCAGGGCTTTGGTTCGGTTGTCCATTACGTGAGGTACCTATCTTGGGGGGCAACAACCCCGCGCCGGCAAAGGCGCGGGGCATCCGGTGATCCGCCCGGGCTTACTGGCGGATCGCGTCCTGGAACGACAGCTTCTCTTCGGTGTGCTGGGCACGCTCAGCGATCCAGTCGATCACCTGCTCTTCCATCACACGGTTCTGCAGGCCAGACATCAACTGGGGGTCGTTGCGGTACATCTCAATGACCTGCTCCGGCTCT
Organism: Stenotrophomonas sp. DDT-1; assembly: GCF_001580555.1. Taxonomy (NCBI): domain Bacteria; kingdom Pseudomonadati; phylum Pseudomonadota; class Gammaproteobacteria; order Lysobacterales; family Lysobacteraceae; genus Stenotrophomonas; species Stenotrophomonas sp. DDT-1. The sequence continues at coordinate 29,583 of NZ_LEKR01000032.1, read as the reverse complement.
TCGTAGGTCGAAGCGATCAGACGCATCGTTTCATTCAGGCGCTTGGCTTCCAGGCGCAGGTCGTTGATGCGGGCCACTTCACCGACCAGCAGGCCGACCAGCACGCGCTTGGCGGCAGCGTCATTGAAGCCTTCGTGGGCATCGGCCGGGATCTCGCCGACGTTCTGGCCGTTGCGACGCAGCTGCTCAACCTGCTGGGCCAGCATGGCGCGGGCTTCGTTCTCGACCAGGCGCGGCGGCATTTCCACCGACGAGTAGGCCGCGATCAGCTGCTCGCCCACTTCGCGGCGCAGGCGGTTCATCAACGCACCCTTCAGCTCGCGCTCCAGGTTGGCGCGGATGTCGCTGCGGAACTGCTCCACATCGCCGCCCTTCACGCCGAAGCTCTTGATGAACGCTTCGTCGACCGCCGGCACGACCGGCTCGGAGACCTCGGTGACCTTGACGGTGACCTGCACGGTCTTGCCGGCCAGCACCGGCACGCGCCAGTCAGCCGGGAACTCGACGTCCAGGGTCTTCTCTTCGCCCTTGGCCAGGCCGACCAGGCCCTTCTCGATGGTCTCGAACATCATGCCCTGGCCGAGCACGATCGAACCCTTTTCGGTGCCCTCGGCCGGCAGGCGCTCTTCGCCGGCCTGCGACCAGGTTTCCACCGCGACCAGGTCACCGTCCTGCGCGCCACGGCTGACCGGGGCCCAGGTACGACGCTGGTTCTGCAGGTTCTCGATCATCTGGTCGATGTCGGCGTCGGTGATCTCGGCGGTATGGCGCACGACGGTCAGCTTGCTGACGTCGATGTCGCCGAAGTCCGGCACCACTTCCACGGTGGCCACGAAGGAGAACTCACCCTCGTCGCCCTTGTCGATGCGCGGGCTGCCGACGATGCGCAGGTCGTGCTCGCGCACGGCCGCATCGAAGGTTTCGCGCAGCAGGCCGTCCAGCGCCTCGCCACGGACCTGCGCGCCGAAGCGCTGCTCGATCACCTTGGCCGGCACCTTGCCCGGGCGGAAGCCCTTGATGCGGGTGGTACGGGCGATTTCGCCGAGGCGGCCGGCGATGTGGCTCTGCAGACGCTCTTCCGGCAGCGAGAAGCTCAGGCGGCGTTCCAGGTTGCCGGTGGATTCGATCGAAGCTTGCATGTTGACTCCTGCCACCGGTGGCCCAGGCCCCCGGCTCGATGATTGGGATGAAACGGTTGTAAGGACGCGACGTCTGGGACGCGCCTGCTTGCCGCAGCCCTTTAGTTTCGCCCAATTCGGCTTGCACTGCCAGCGCGTGCCGGTCAAGGGGGCGCAGATGGCCCGATCAGGGCGGGGACAGGCCGGCACTGGTGCGAAAGGGGGGACTCGAACCCCCACGCCTTGCGGCACTGGAACCTAAATCCAGGGCGTCTACCAATTCCGCCACTTTCGCGTGGCCGGCTCAGGCATTCATTGTCGCAGGCGACGGCGGGAATCGGAAGGCCTGCACAAAACTGAACATGACAGCCATGTGCTCATTGCCCGCACCAAAGGCCGTCCCGAAGGCGTGCGACCGTTCGGGACGGCAGCGACTCAGTGCTTCGCCTCGGCAGGGGACGCCGGTGCGTCAGCGCCCTGCCCGGCCGCCACATCCACCTTGCGGATGTCCACGCCACCCTTGTCGGTGCGACGCAACCCCATCGCCTCCGGCGCAGCCTCACCCTCCACCGGCTGCGCCGGCTGCATCTGCATGGCGTCACCGACCGGGCGCGCTGGAACCGCCTCCGTACCTGCATCGCGCTCCACGGTCTGCGCCGGATCACGTTCCGGCGCGCAGGCCGCCAGCGCCAGCAACGCAAATGAAACCCACAACCTCCGGTGCAGTCGTTTCATATCGGCCATCTGGATCTTCCTTCGTACATGCATGCGCCCTCGGCGCGGAAGATCCATTGGGTGCGATGAAGGGCGCAGCGCGGTGAGAAGCAGCGCACAGCATTGAAAACACTGATGACGCGTATGCCCCTGATTTCAGCATCGCTTCAGTAGATCCACGCCATGCGTGCATGAAACGCCACCCGGCGAACAGGCAAGAAAAAAGCCACTTGGCGAACCAAGTGGGAAGCTGCCGCGCATTCGCGCCGCAGCCCCACGCTTTGCGCGGCAAAGCGCGGGCCCCACTTCATCAGCCGCCACATCCCCGCGGCTTCGCCGCGCCCCCTTGACTCAAGGGGGCTCCACTCCAGCCAGCACCGCTGGCATCTGCAGATGCCCCTCAGCGAACAGGCAAGAAAAAAGCCACTTGGCGAACCAAGTGGCTTTCGTCTGGTGGGCTGTCAAGGATTCGAACCTTGGACCTATTGATTAAGAGTCAACTGCTCTACCAACTGAGCTAACAGCCCGAAATCGGGGCGCGAATTATGACCCGATCCGCTCGGTGGGTGCAAGCACTTTTTTCAGCGTGGTTGAAACCAGCACTGCGGGGCCCGCTCCTGCTGCAGATCCACGCCGGGCGGGTTCTGCAACGCGTGATTCATCGGAACGATGGGAGTCACACCTATAAGAAAAAAGCCACCTGGGGTACCAGGTGGCTTCTGTCTTGGTGGGCCGTCAAGGATTCGAACCTTGGACCTATTGATTAAGAGTCAACTGCTCTACCAACTGAGCTAACGGCCCGTGAAACTCAGACGCACATTGTAGCGTGCTTTCTGTTTATTGCAATACCGTTTCGGCTGCGCCGATGCGGTTGAATCAGTGGGGTGGCTGAGGGGATTCGAACCCCCGACCACCGGAATCACAATCCGGTACTCTAACCAACTGAGCTACAGCCACCACTGAAACTTTCGCTCCATCGCCGATACCACTGACGCCGGAGCCTTGAACATTGCCTGGGGACTGTCACCGAAGTTGCGGTCCGCCGAAGCGAGTCCGATATTCTGGTGGAGTCCTTGCGCTTTTGCAAGCACTTCTTCACATCCGTCGATGCGATCCCGGCGCTCGCCAATGGCGCGCCCGACAGGAATCGAACCTGTAACCGCCGGCTTAGAAGGCCGGTGCTCTATCCAGTTGAGCTACGGGCGCCCGAACCGGAACGGTGTCCAATCCGACGTGGCGTGGGATTGGTCGGGGTAGAGGGATTCGAACCCCCGACATCCTGCTCCCAAAGCAGGCGCGCTACCAGACTGCGCTATACCCCGGTCTTGCAATCCCCTCGGGTTGGGCCCGGGGAGTTGGTCATTGTCGCCAAGCGCGTTGGGAACTGTCAACGAAGGATGCACAGATCCCGGGCCTGCCACAACGCCGAAAGCAGTCATCGGCTATGCTCACGCCCATCGGCCAGATGGCCGTCCCGACCTTCATTCGCACGGAGAACACGCATGCGCAGCGGCAACCCGGCTCTTTCCGAGTCGACCTTCCTCGACCTCGCCAGCGGTTCGGTGGTGACCAGCCCCGACCAGGTGATGACCCTCAACGGCACCGCCAACAAGACCGGCATCCTGCTGCTGTTGACCGTGCTGACCGCGGCGTTTGCCTGGAGCCAGTCGGTCGACGAGTACGGCCAGATTTCCGGCAGCGCGAGCCTGTACGCCATCGGTGGCGCGATCGGCGGCCTGGTGCTGGCGCTGATCACCATCTTCAAGAAGGAATGGTCACCGGTCACCGCGCCGATGTACGCGCTGGTCGAAGGCCTGTTCCTGGGCGCCGTGTCGGCCCTGTTCAACATGAAGTATCCGGGCATCGTGTTCCAGGCGGTGCTGCTGACCTTCGGCACCCTGGCCGCCCTGCTGTTCGCATACCGCAGCGGCCTGATCAAGGCCACCGAGAACTTCAAGATGGGCGTGGTCGCCGCCACCGGCGGCATCGCCCTGCTCTACTTGGCCTCGTTCGTACTGGGCTTCTTCAACATCAATGTGCCGGTGATCCACGACTCCAGCTGGCTGGGCATTGCCTTCAGCCTGTTCGTGGTGGTCGTGGCCGCGCTGAACCTGGTGCTGGACTTCGATTTCATCGAGACCGGCGTGGCCCAGCGCGCGCCGAAGTACATGGAGTGGTATGGCGCATTCGGCCTGATGGTGACCCTGGTCTGGCTGTATGTGGAGTTCCTGCGCCTGCTGTCGAAGATCCAGCAGCGCTGAACCGGGCAGAGCCATAAACGACAAAGGGCGCCTTCGGGGCGCCCTTTTCTCTTTGTAACGCGTGGCTGCTGCATTTCCCGGCTAGCCAGCCACGCCAGCCTGTGCAGCGTAGTGCGCCGCAAGGTGCTCGACCAGCGCGCGCACCTTGGGCGCGAGCGCACGTGCATGCGGGTACAACGCGAAGTAGCGCCGCTGGCCGGCATGCCAGGCCGGCAGCACGCGGATCAGACGACCGGCGCGCAGGTCCTCCTGCACGGTCAGCGCGGTGAACAGGCTGATGCCCATTCCGGCCAGCGCGGCGGCGTACAGCGCAGGCGTGGCATCCACACGCAGGCGCTGCCCGGCTTCAACGCTCACGCAGGCGCCGCGCGGCCCCTGTAACTGCCAGGGCGGCATTGATGGGGTGGGACTGAAACCCAGCAGCGTGTGCTGCTCCAGATCCGCAGCCTGCCGCGGCAGGCCATGCCGGGCCAGGTAGGCCGGTGCGGCGACCAGGATGCGCGGGCAGCTGGCCAGCTCGCGCGCGACCAGCTGGCTGTCCGGCAATGAAGCTGCAATGCGCAGCGCCAGGTCGAAACCACCGCCCACCACATCGACCAGCTGATCATCCGCCGACAGGTCCAGCGTCACCTGCGGGTAACGCTGCAGGAACGAGGGCAGCCAATGCGGCAGTTCCTGGCTGGCCACTACCTGCGGCACGCTGATCCGCACCCTGCCACTGGGTTGCGCCTGCCCGGCGCGGGCACGATCGTCCGCCTCCTGCAGGCGGTCCAGCAGCGTTGCCGCCTCGCGGTAGTAATCGCGCCCGGCCTCGGTCAATGACAGCCGACGGCTGTTGCGATCGAGCAGGCGTACCTGCAGGTGTTCTTCCAGCTGCCGCAGCTGCCGCGACATCGCCGAGTGGGTGGTCCCCAGGCGCTCGGCGGCCGCAGTGAAACTGCCCGCGTCGACGATGGCGCGCAGCGCACGCAGGGCAGCGAAGTGATCCATCGGCGGGCAGCTCCACGTGGCGGGGCCCGCGGCATGCGGGCCCCGCCAGCTTATCAAGCGCCGTCGCCGGCCTTGCGCACCGGCAGTGCCAGGATCGCGCCAGTCGTCATGACATCGCCGAAGGTGTCCTCGATCTGGGCCAGAGAGGCTTCATGCAGCGCGCGATGGCCGATGCGCTGGCCGCCGGCCAGGTCCAGGTCGCGGCTGGCGCTGGCATCGCCGGCCACGATCACCCGGTAGCCGCGTGGCGCCGCGGCGGCATCGCGCGCAGCCCCCACTACACAGGCATGGGTCTGCAGGCCGGTGATGATCAGGGTGTCGATGCCGGCGCTCTTCAGTACCTGGTCGAGCACGGCTGCGGACGCGCCGGCGAACACGCTGACATTGTCCTTCTGCACCACGGTCTCGCCCTGGCGCGGCTGCAGGTCGCGATGGAAGGCGGCATTGACGCTGCCCTGCGCGAACAGGGGTGCGCCGGCCGGCAGCACGTGCTGGACATGGATCACGCGGATGCCGTGGGCATCGGCGAATTCGACTACCCGCCTGGCCTGGCGCAGTGCGGCCACGCCATCGGGAATGACCATGCGGCCACCCGCAAAGCCCGGTGCGGCCTTGGCATCGAAGTACTCGTTCTGGAAGTCGATCACCAGCACGGCAGTCTTCGCCGCATCCAGCGAGGTCGCGACCGGCGCACCCGCCATATGGCGGATGGTGGGATGGGCCGGCTCGGCAGCAGCAACCGGGAGGGTGGCGGTCATTCCGATCAGGCTGGCCAGGCCGAAGGCGGTGAGGTTCATGTTCAAGCTCCGGTGCATTGGGAAGTGGGCACAGGATGCGGAGCGGATGGCGCACGAACCAGCCGTGTAACAGCACATGATCTGTGCGATATCAGCACAGACCGCCTCTGTAGAGTCGAGCCATGCTCGACTCTACAGAGGCGGAAAAACGCAACGGGGCGCCCAAAGGCGCCCCGCTGTGGATCCGACCGAGGTCGGCCGGCCGCTTACAGGCGGCTGGCAATTGCCTTGGCAAAGCTCATGGTGGTGCCGGTGCCACCCAGGTCGCCGGTCAGCGAATCCTTCGCTTCCATGGTCGCCACGATGGCCTTGCGCAGGCGCTCGGCGTTTTCCGGCTGGCCGATGTGGTCCAGCATCTGCGCGGCCGCCAGCAGCAGCGCGCACGGATTGGCCTTGCCCTGGCCGGCGATGTCCGGCGCGGTGCCGTGCACGGCTTCGAAGATCGCCGCATCCTTACCGATGTTGGCGCCCGGAGCCAGGCCCAGGCCGCCGACCAGGCCGGCGCACAGGTCGGAGATGATGTCGCCGAACAGGTTCGTGGTGACGATCACATCGAACTGTTCCGGGCGCATCACCAGCTGCATGCAGCAGTTGTCGACGATCATTTCCTGGAACTCGATGTCCGGGTACTGCGCGGCGACTTCACGGGCGACATTCAGGAACAGGCCCGAGGTCGACTTGATGATGTTGGCCTTGTGCACGGCGGTGACCTTCTTGCGGCCGGTGCTCTTGGCCAGCTCGAAGGCGTAGCGCACGATGCGCTCGGAGCCCTTGCGGGTGATGCGGGTGCCGGAGAAGGCGGTCTCGCCGTCGGCCGACACTTCCTGGCCTTCGGCCAGGTAGGCACCTTCGGTGTTCTCACGGACGGTGATCAGGTCGACGTTGTCGAAACGCGACTTGGTGTTCGGGAAGGTGTGGGCCGGACGCACGTTGGCGTACAGGTCGAAATGACGTCGCAGGCTGACGTTGATCGAGGTGAAGCCACCACCGACCGGGGTGGTCAGCGGGCTCTTCAGCGCGACCTTGTTGCGCGCGATCGATTCCAGGGTCACCGCCGGCATCAGGTCGCCGTGCTTTTCCAGGGCCACCAGGCCGGCGTCGGCGTCTTCGTACTCCAGGCCAGTCTTGAGCTGGTCGAGCACGAACAGGGTGGCGTCCATGATTTCCGGGCCAATGCCGTCGCCGCGGATGACCGTAATTTTCTGCGTCATTGATCGATGTTCCGAACAGGGGGAAAAACGCCGTCCGGACGTGCCCGGAAACGCCGGCGCAAAGGAAGTTTCACCGGCAATTATGCCTTAGCCGGGCCCGGCTACCCAAGTAGACCATGGTCCTGACCCCGGCAAAGGCATAATTTCCCGCGCATTCCTCCTCTTCCCCCGCCTGTCGGCGCGCCCCTTCAACAAGAAGGGGCTCCTGGGCGGTTGGATCGCGGGAAATGCCCCGGCGCGCGGCCGTGATCCGGTAGCGCCGGGCCATGCCCGGCGGCTTTTCGTTCACGTCTCCGCCGGGCATGGCCCGGTGCTACCTCAGTGCTCGTGCGCGGCTGGCGCGGCGGCGCCGCCTTCGAGCTGGTCGAGGAAGTCGACCGCGCGGCGCAGGTGCGGGATCACGATGGAGCCGCCCACCACCAGGCCGACCGAGAAGGTCTCGAAGAACTCCTCACGGGTCACCCCGGCGTCCTTGCACTGGGCCACGTGGTAGCTGATGCAGTCGTCGCAGCGCAGCACCATCGAGGCCACCAGGCCCAGCAGCTCCTTGGTCTTCACGTCCAGCGCGCCGGCCTGGTAGGTCTGCGTATCCAGCGCGAAGAAGCGGCGCACCACCTGGTTCGGTTCGCCCAGGATGCGCTCGTTCATGCGCTTGCGGAACTCGGTGAACTCGGCGATGCGGTCCTTGCTGCCGTCGTCGGCCGCGCTCATGCCTGGCCCTGCCCGGCCAGCAGCGGCTCGAGCTTGCCTTCACGGTGCAGGGCCATCATGTCGTCGTAGCCGCCGACATGGACGTCGCCGACGAAGATCTGCGGCACGCTGGTGCGGCGGGTCAGCGCCATCATCTTCTCGCGCTCGGCCGGGTCCAGGTCGATGCGGACCTCGGTCCACTGCTGGCCCTTGCTCTTCAGGAAGTTCTTGGCGGCCACGCAGTACGGGCAGACGGCAGTGGAATAGATGGTGATGGCGGGGGCACCGCCGGCGGTCTGGGCTGTCACGGGAAACTCCACGATGGATCGACGGTCTACATATGGTACCGGTGCGCTGGAATTTCCACGCCACGGCCGCAACACTGTGGATTAACGAATGGTTGCCCCCCGCCCTGCCACGCTTGGCGCGCCCCGCCCGAGGACCTTCTGCTTGCGAGCCCTGCTGCTGACTACCGCCGTCACCCTGGCCCTGGCCATGCCGCTGGCCCAGGCCCAGGAGAAGCTGCCCGACATCGGCTCTTCGGCCGGCGAGCTGCTGACCCCGGCCCGCCAGGCCGAGTACGGCGCGATGATGCTGCGCGAGCTGCGCAACTACGGCTACCTGCTGGAAGATCCGCTGGTCAACGACTGGCTGCAGACCATGGGTACCCGGCTCGGCTCCAACAGTGACCAGCCGCGGCAGCCGTACACCTTCTTCGTGATGAACGACCGCCAGATCAACGCGTTCGCCACGCTGGGCGGCTACATCGGGGTCAATGCCGGACTGGTGCTGACCGCCGAGCGCGAGGACGAGGTTGCTGCGGTGCTGTCCCACGAAATCGCCCACGTCACCCAGCAGCACGTGCTGCGCGGTGTCGAGCGCGCCCAGCGCGACCAGATCCCGATCCTGCTGGGCATGCTGGCGGCGGTAGTGGCCGCCCAGGCCAGCAACAGCACGTCGTCCGGCAACGCGACGATGGCGGCGATCAGCTCGGGCATGGGCCTGATGCAGCAGCGGCAGATCAACTACACCCGCTCCAACGAGTCCGAGGCCGACCGCCTCGGCATCCGCACCCTGTCGCGCAGCGGCTACGACGTGGATGCCATGGCCGGCTTCTTCGAGCGGATGTCGGCAGCCATGCGCGGCAACGAAGGCGGCTACAGCGTGCCCGAGTTCCTGCGCACCCACCCGGTCAACATCACCCGCATCAGCGAGGCCAAGTCCCGCGCCCAGCAGATGAAGAAGGATACGGTGCTTCTCACCACCAGCACCCCCACCGGCGAGCGCAAGGAGCGGGTGGACCCGGCCGATCCCAGCCTGGGCGAGCCGCTGCTGCGCGGCAACAACCCGCTGCTGCCCGGCAGTGTGCTGCGCCTGCCGATCGGCCAGCTCAACCGTGGCGCCAGCGGTGACTTCGAGTGGGCGCGTGAGCGCCTGCGCGTGCTCAGCGCGGACTCCACCCCCGAGCTGGAGCGCGAGTACGCCGACCTGGCCAAGCGGCAGAAGGACGGCCTCAACGATGCGCAGCGCTACGGCCAGGCGCTGGCGGTGATGCGCGGTGGCCGTGCCGGTGCCGGCCAGGCCCGGCAGACCCTGGCCGGCCTGCTGCAGACCCACCCCGGCAACCTGTGGCTGGCGCTGGGCCTGGGCGAGGCGGAGTCGCGCGCAGGCCAGACGGCCCAGGCCAACAGCCGCTTCGAGCAATTGTTGCGCGAACACCCCAACAGCCGCCCGGTGGCACTGACCTATGCCGAGATCCTGAACGAACAAGGCAGCCGCGAAGCCGGCCAGCGTGCGCAGGCGATGCTGCGCCCCCTGCTGTCGCAAAGTGGTAACGATCCGGTCTTCCAGCAGCGTTTCGCCCGCGCCAGCGAGTTGGCTGGCGACAGCGTGCGCGCCAGCGAGGCCTATGCCGAGGCCGCCTTCCTCAGCGGGCGGCCAGAACAGGCGCTGATGCAGCTGCAGGCGCTCAAGCGCAACCCGGCGCTGGATTACATCGGCCGCGCGCGGGTTGACGCACGCATCGAATCGATCACCCCGACGGTGCTGGAGCTGCGCCGGCAGGGCGTGCAGGACCCGGATCTGGACCGCCGCTGAGCACCGCATGACCGGCCGATGGCAATCCGGGCCGGTTCCGGCCGGGTAGTCACAAACATGTCATCAAACCGTAGTCTACTGGCACCAGTCCAGTAACCGAGCCCTACGGTGTCCTCGTGCAGAAACGCATCCTGATCGTCGATGACGAGCCCGCGATCCGTGAAATGGTCGCCTTCGCCCTTCGCAAGGGCGATTACGAACCGGTCCACGCCGGCGATGCCCGGGAGGCCCAGACCGCGATCGCCGATCGCGTTCCCGACCTGATCCTGCTGGACTGGATGCTGCCCGGCACCAGCGGCCTGGACCTGGCCCGTCGCTGGCGCAAGGAAACGCTGACCCGCGAAGTGCCGATCATCATGCTGACCGCCCGCGGCGAGGAGAACGATCGCGTCGGGGGCCTCGAGGCCGGTGTCGATGACTATGTGGTCAAGCCGTTCTCGGCACGCGAACTGCTGGCCCGCATCCGCGCAGTCATGCGCCGCGCCCGCGAAGATGACGAGGACGGCAGCGTAGCCGTCGGCCCGATCCGTATCGACGGCGCCGCCCATCGCGTGTTCGCCAACGACCAGCCGGTGCCGATCGGCCCGACCGAATACCGCCTGCTGCATTTCTTCATGACCCACCCGGAGCGCGTCTACACCCGCGCGCAGCTGCTGGACCATGTGTGGGGCGGCAGCGTTTACGTGGAGGAACGCACCATCGACGTGCATATCCGGCGCCTGCGCAAGACGCTGGAGCCGTTCAACGCCGAGAACATGGTGCAGACCGTGCGCGGCGCCGGATACCGCTTCTCCACTGCCACCTGAGTCTCGTCGTGCCGGCACCGCGCACTTACAGGTGCCGGTGCGGGCAACTCTGCTATAACCCTCGGTTCACCCCAGTGAACCGCCGCACCTCAACGACGAGATCGCAATGCCCCGCCACATCCGCTCTGCCTGGTTGAAGACCCTGGCCACCGTTGCCGCGGTGCTGCTGTTCGCCGGACTGGTGGGGTGGTTCACGGGCCATCTGTGGTTGTGCATCGCACTGGGCGCGCTGGCGACCCTGGCCTGGCATTACTGGCGCCTGCGCAGCGTTCTGCGCCGGCTGACCGCTCGCCAGCGCTGGGACACCGCCGAAGAAGGCACCGGCGTCTGGAACGAACTGGACCGCCTGCTGTACCGCAACCAGGTGGAAATGCGCGTGCGCAAGCGCCGCCTGCTGGACATGCTGCGCAGCTACCGCGCCGCCGCCGCCGCGCTGCCCGATGCTGTCGTCGTGCTGGATCGCAACAGCCAGCGCGTGCAGTGGTTCAACGAAGCGGCCACCGCCCTGCTCGGCCTGCACCATCCCGGCGACCTTGGCGAGGCCCTGGTCGAGCGCCTGCAGCCGATGCCGCTGGCGCACTGGCTGGCCGGTGGCCGCAATGCCGAGCCCATCCTGGACGTACCCTCGCCGGTCGATCCGGCGATCCGCCTGAACCTGCGCCTGATTCCCTATTCGTCGGACTACTGGCTGCTGATCGCGCGTGACGTCAGCAAGCTGCTGCGCCTGGAGCAGGTGCGGCGGGATTTCGTCGCCAACGTTTCACACGAGCTGCGCACGCCGCTCACCGTAGTCCACGGCTACCTGGACATGATGGACCCGGAGGATTTCCCGGGAACCGGACCGATGCTGGAAGAAATGCGCAAGCAGAGCCAGCGCATGGCCCAGCTGGTGGAAGACCTGCTGACCCTGTCGCGCCTCGAATCGCAGGAACACAGCGAGGACGAGACCGTGGCCATGCAGCCGATGCTGGCCACCCTGCGCCGCGAAGCCGAAGCGCACAGCCAGGGCCGCCACCAGATCAGCATCGACGACCTGGCCGGCGTTGACCTTCAGGGCTCGACCAAGGAGCTGCACAGCGCCTTCTCCAACCTGGTCACCAATGCGGTGCGCTATACGCCGGCCGGTGGCCGCATCGCGGTGGAGTTCCGCCGCGAGGGCGACGGTGCGGTGCTGGCGGTGCGTGACTCCGGCTACGGCATCCCGGCCACCCACCTGCCGCGCCTGACCGAACGCTTCTACCGTGTTTCCAGCAGCCGCTCGCGCGAAAGCGGTGGCACCGGCCTGGGCCTGTCCATCGTCAAGCACATCCTCGGCCTGCACCACGCGCGGCTGGAAATTGAAAGCGAAGTCGGCAAGGGCTCGGTGTTCTCCTGCCATTTCGATGCCGACCACGTGCGCCCGCGCGAGTCCGCCCCCCTGACCTCCATCGAAGAATGACGCCATGAGCAGCCTCGGATCCCTCCCCCTCCCCGTGAGCCCGGACAACGATCCGTTGCGCGACCCGGCGCTGTACATCAATCGCGAACTGTCACAGCTGGATTTCAACTTCCGCGTGCTGGCCCAGGCGATGGACCCGCAGGTGCCGCTGCTGGAGCGCCTGCGCTTCATGTGCATCTCCTGCACCAACCTCGACGAGTTCTTCGAGATCCGTGCCGCCGCCGTGCGCCACGCGCAGGAGTACGGCCTGCCACCCGCACCGGACGGGATGAGCCCGCAGGCCATCCTGAGCGCCATCCATGACCGCGCCGCCGAACTGGTGGACCAGCAGTACCGTTGCTGGAACGAGACGCTGCGGCCGGCGCTGATGGAGGCCGGCATCGGCGTGCTCGGCCGCCACTCCTGGACCGACCGCCAGAAGCGCTGGCTGCGCGCCTACTTCCGCAACGAGATCATGCCGGTGCTGTCGCCACTGGGCCTGGACCCGGTGCACCCGTTCCCGAAGATCCTCAACAAGTCGCTGAACATCGTGGTGGTGCTCAAGGGCACCGATGCGTTCGGCCGCGCCGGCCACCTGGCCATCGTGCGTGCGCCGCGCTCGCTGCCGCGCATCATCCAGCTGCCGGAAAAGCTCGGCGGGCCCCAGAACTTCGTGTTCCTCTCGTCGGTGCTGTCGACCTTCGTCGATGAGCTGTTCCCGGGCATGGAAGTCCAGGGCGCCTACCAGTTCCGCGTCACCCGCAATTCCGAGCTGGTGGTGGACGAGGAGGAAGTGGAGAACCTGGCGCTGGCACTGCGCGACGAACTGGTCGACCGCGGCTACCGGCCGGCGGTGCGCCTGGAGATCGCTCAGGACATGCCACGCGACATCGTGCGCACCCTGCTGCAGAACTTCGGCCTGACCGAGAACGCGGTGTACCGCATCGACGGCCCGGTCAACCTCAACCGCATCATCCAGCTGTACGACCTGATCGCGCAGCCGGACCTGAAGTACCCGCCGATGACACCGCGCACGCTGCGCGACAGCGACGGCATCTTCGAGACCACGGCGCGCCAGGACCTGCTGCTGCACCACCCGTTCGATGCCTTCACCGCGGTGCTGGACCTGATCCGGCAGGCGGCGATAGATCCGAACGTACTGGCGATCAAGCAGACCCTGTACCGCACCGGCAAGGATTCGCTGATCGTCGACGCGCTGATCCAGGCCGCACGCAACGGCAAGGACGTGACCGTGGTGGTCGAACTGCGCGCCCGCTTCGACGAAGAAGCCAACCTCGGCCTGGCCGATCGCCTGCAGGAAGCCGGCGTGCAGGTGGTGTACGGCGTGGTCGGCTACAAGACCCACGCCAAGATGCTGCTGATCGTGCGCCGCGAGGGCCGCAAGCTGCGCCGCTACGTGCACCTGGGTACCGGCAACTACCACAGCGGCACCGCCCGCGCGTATACCGACATCAGCCTGATCACCGCCGATGCGGACATCGGCAATGACGTGCACCTGCTGTTCCAGCAGCTGTCCGGGCTGGCGTCGAAGATGAAGCTCAAGCGCCTGCTGCAGTCGCCCTTCACCCTGCACACCGGCATCCTCGGCCGCATCGAGCGCGAGACGCGCATCGCCGCCGCCGGCCGCCCGGCGCGGATCATCGCCAAGATGAACGCACTGAACGAACCGCAGGTGGTGCGCGCGCTGTACGCCGCGTCGCAGGCCGGCGTGCAGATCGACCTGATCATCCGCGGCGCCTGCACGCTGCGACCGGGCGTGCCGGGCATCTCGGACAACATCCGCGTGCGCTCGATCGTCGGCCGCTTCCTGGAACACAGCCGCGTCTACTGGTTCGGCAACGACGGCGCACCGGAAATGTACTGCGCCAGCGCGGATTGGCTGGAACGCAACCTGCTGCGCCGGGTCGAGACCTGCTTCCCGATCCTCGATCCGGAACTGGCCAAGCGGGTCTACCGCGAAGTCCTGCAGAACTACCTTGACGACAACCTCAACGCCTGGGAGCTGGATGCCGACGGCATCTACCACAAGCGTGCCCCGGCCCACGACGAAGCGCCGCATTCGGCACAGATGGCGTTGATGCAGGGGCTCTGACCCGGTGTGTCGACCAGGGTCGACACCTACCAGGAGCGGGAGGTGCCGCCCCCCTTGCAGTCCCGCCGCGCTCCCCTCTTCCAAAATGTGAAGGCCGCGCGGTGACGAGCACACCGCCCCTTCGGCTAACATTCGTCCATGCCGCACACCACCACGACTCCGCCCGCATTGCAGGATGGCGACCTGCTGGCCGCCATCGACCTTGGCTCCAACAGTTTCCACATGGTCATCGCGCGCTATACGCTCGGCCAGCTGCGGGTGATCGACCGCCTGCGCGAGACGGTGCGCATGGCCGATGGCCTGGATGGCAAGGGTGGTCTCTCTTCCGCTGCACGCCAACGTGCACTGGAATGCCTGGCCCGCTTCGGTCAGCGCATCCGCAATGTGCCGCCGCACCGGGTGCGCGCGCTGGCCACCAACACTGTGCGCCAGCTGCGCTCGCCGCAGTCGTTCCTGGTACCGGCCGAAACCGCACTGGGGCATGCCATCGAAGTGGTCAGCGGGCGCGAAGAAGCGCGCCTGATCTACCTGGGCGTGGCCCACGCGCAACCGCCCAAGCCCGGCCAGCGCCGGCTGGTGATCGACATCGGCGGTGGCTCCACCGAGTTCATCATCGGCATGGGCATGCAGACCCTGGAGCGCGAAAGCCTGCAGGCCGGCTGCATCGCCAGCACCCGGCGCTTTTTCCCCGGCGGCAAGCTGAGCAAGAAGCGCTGGAAGGACGCGCTGGCCGAGATTGGCCGCGAGTTCCAGCCTTTCGCCAGCAAGTACCGCGCGCTGGGCTGGCAGGAAGCGTTGGGCTCTTCGGGCACGCACAAGGCGATCAGCGAGATCTGCGCGACGATGAAGCTGAGCAAGGGCGCCATCACCGCCGAGGCCCTGCCGCAGCTGCGCGATGAACTGCTGAAGGCCAAGAAGATCGACGACATCCAGCTGCCGGGCCTGTCAAGCGACCGCCGCCCGATCATCGCCGGCGGCATCCTGGTGCTGGAAGCGGCCTTCCAGGCGCTGGGCCTGCAGAAGCTGCTGGTCAGCAAGGCGGCGATGCGCGAAGGCATCCTGTATGACATCGTCGGCCGCGCCGGCGAAAACGACCTGCGTGACGAATCGGTGGCTGCGCTCAGCCAGCGCTACGGTATCGATACCGTCCAGGCCGAGCGCGTGCAGGACACCGCACTGTCCCTGCTGGAACAGGTGCAGGAGCGCTGGAGGCTCGATGCCGACGATGCGCGCATGCTCGGCTGGGCCGCGCGCCTGCACGAGCTGGGCCTGATGATCGCGCACAGCGGCTACCACGTGCATGGCAGCTATGTGCTGGAACACTCGGATATCGCCGGCTTCTCGCGCCAGGAGCAGCAGATGCTGGCGGCTCTGGTGCGCAGCCACCGCCGCAGCGTGACCAAGACCGCCTTCGACGCCCTGCCCGAGCGACTGCTGCTGACCGCACGCCGGCTGGCGGCCCTGCTGCGGCTGGCGGTGCTGCTCAACCGCGCCCACGAAGACGATCCGCTGCCGGCACTGGAATTGACCGCCGACGACAACCGGCTGTCGCTGATCGTGCCGCAGGCCTTCATCGATGCCCGCCCGCTGCTGCGCGCGGACCTGATCGGCGAGACCGATGGCATCGCCGGGCTGGGCATCCAGTTCCGTCCGTTCGTGGCCTGAATACGCTGTCCGCTGTTGTCCACAGGACAATTGGGGTGACGCATTTCCCACTCCCACTTTGCGCAGTCTGGCGGTTTTTTGTGCTGCTCCGCAACACAACGGCGGGCTGTGGGCAATCGCTGCCATCACGTAAGCACCTGCTTTTGTTCACGTTTTGTGAAGACTGGCGCGGCCGCGTGACATAAATGGATACGAACTCTTTACAGAGCATTAACTAACGAGACTACTATCGGGTCACCGGCTCGGTCATCGACCCTGCTGGCTCCTTCGACGCCCCCTTTGGCGTCCTGTGCACGACCTGAGAGAGAGAGAGCTCGCCATGACTTCACGCACCACCGCACTGGGGCAGGCCATCCGCTACGCCCTGGCTACCACTGCAGCGCTGGCGGCGCTGCCCGCGTTTGCCCAGGAAGGCAGCAACGCCAACCCGACCAACCTCGACCGCATCGAGATCACCGGCTCGCGCATCCGCCAGGTGGACGTGGAAACCGCACAGCCGGTGTTCGCGATCAGCCGCAACGACATCGAAAAGCAGGGGTTCAGCTCGGTTGCCGACATCCTGCAGAACGTCACCGCGATGGGCAGCCCGACCATCAGCCGCGCCAATGCGCTGACCGCAGGCGAGAACGCGGGCGGCACCTACATCGACATGCGCAACCTGGGCACCCAGCGCACCCTGGTGCTGGTCAACGGCAAGCGCCTGGGCATCAGCACGTCCGGCTACCAGGACATCTCCACGCTGCCGGTGTCCGCCGTGGAACGCATCGAGGTGCTGAAGGACGGCGCCTCTGCGATCTATGGCTCCGACGCCATGGCCGGTGTGGTGAACATCATCACCCGTTCCAATGTCACCGGTGTGACTGCCAACGTCTACCACGGCCAGTACAGCCAGGGCGACGGCGCGCGTGACCGCTTCGACGTGGTCGCCGGCTGGAGCAACGATCGCGTGTCGTTGACCCTGTCCGCCGAGCATGCCGAAGAGAAGGGCGTGTGGGCGCGCGATCGCGGCTTCAGCAAGTACGGCATGACCGATCGCCATCCGTACGACAGCAGCAACTGGACCACGATCAGCCAGTACGGCCAGTTCACCGGTCTGCGAGGCCCGGGCTGTACCGCCACTGCGGGTTGCGGCTATTCCCTCAACCGCGGCGCGGATCCCACCAACCCGGCCAATTACCACCTCACCGATACCACGCCTTTCACCGGTGACGTGAGCAACGCCAACGACCAGATGCATGTGATGTATCCGGTCAAGCGCGACTCGGTCTATTTCGACGGCCGCTTCAAGATCACCGACAACGTCAACTTCCGCACCGAGCTGGGCTACAACAAGCGTGAGTCCACCCGCCAGATCGCGGGCTATCCGCTGCAGTCGAGCACCGCCGGTGTCGGCTCGATGTCGATCAACAGCTACTTCAACCCGTTCGGCCGCCAGCACGGTTACGCCAACCCGACCGCCGTGGCCTGGAACCGCCGCACCTGGGAAGTGCCGCGCGTGACCACCAGCGAGCTGAAGACCTACCGCGCGGTGGCGTCGTTCGACGGTTCGTTCGAGATCGGCAGCCGCTACTTCGACTGGGAAGTGGGCTACCAGTACAACCGCAATGAACTGGAATCGGTGGCCACCGGCAACCTGCACAAGGGTCGCGTCGCCGGCGGCGTCGGCCCGTCGTTCTACAACGCCGCTACCGGCAAGGTGCAGTGCGGTACCGCCGCTGCACCGATCTCCTATGACGTGTGCAAGCCGTGGAACCCGTTGGTTCCGTACGGCACGACGGCTGCCGATGGCCTGTACGGCAACGAAGAGCTGCAGGCGTGGCTGTTCCCGGAAGAGATCACCAAGGGCCGCACCACCTCCAAGAACTTCTTTGCCAACATCGCTGGCAGCATCGTGACCCTGCCGGCTGGCGATCTCGGCTTCGCCTTCGGCGTGGAAAGCCGCAAGGAAGAAGGCAAGTACACCCCGGATGCCCTGGCCCAGACCGGCGCTACCACCAACCTGGCCGCAGGCCCGACCGGCGGTGACTACACCGTCAACGAGGCCTACCTGGAAGTGAACGTTCCGGTGCTGGCCGACCTGCCGGGCGCGAAGGAACTGACCTTCAATGGCGCAACCCGCTTCTCGGACTACAACACCTTCGGCAACACGCTCAACAGCAAGTTCGGCTTCAAGTGGAAGCCGATCGACTCGCTGATGGTGCGTGGCACCTGGGCCGAGGGCTTCCGTGCACCGACCATCAGCGACCTGTTCGGTGGTGGCTCGGAGACCTTCGCGCAGTTCAGCGATCCGTGCGACACCCGTTTCGGTTCCTCGGCCTCCAGCGCCGAAGTCCGTGCACGTTGCGCACGCGACATCGCCAATGCGAATACCTTCCGCCAGCTGCGCCAGGGCGGCACCCCGGTGAACACGTCGACGGACGCGACGCCGGTGCCGTTCACCTCCGGGTCCAACCCGCTGCTGACGCCGGAAACCTCGACCAGCAAGACCCTGGGCCTGGTCTGGAGCCCGAGCTTCATCCAGGGCTTCAACGCCTCGCTGGACTGGTGGAAGATCCGCATCGACAACACGATCATCGCCGACACGCCGACCCAGATCCTGCAGGACTGCTACGAGTCGGGCATCGAAGCGCGCTGCTCGCGCTTCCAGCGTGACCCGGTGACCGGCATCGTGACCAACCTGAAGTTCGGCAACCGCAACGCGGGCTTCATGGAAACCGAAGGCTACGACCTGGACGTGAGCTACCGTCTGGACACCCGGTTCGGCAAGTTCAACGTGAACTCGGCCACCACCTACGTGTCCAGTGCGACCTACCGCACCTCCAACGACAACTCGATCGTTCCGATCGTCACCAACGGCATCGGCAGCGCCTTCCGCGTCCGTTCCAACCTGGTGCTGGGCTACGAGCGGGGCAACTTCGGCGCGAGCTGGACCGCGCGTTACTACTCGGGCGTGAAGGAAACCTGCTCGAACATCGCGCTGTACCCGGACGAATGCTCGGATCCGGGTGTGTATGCACCGTGGTACAAGGGCGCCCGCAACTACAACGAGCGTGGTGCGGTCACCTTCCACGACGTGCAGGTGCGTTACTCGCTGCCGTGGGATGCCACCGTGTCGGTCGGTGCCAACAACGTGTTCGAAAAGACCGGCCCGATCATGTACAGCAAGCCGAACTCGGCCTTCTCGTACTACGGTGGCTACGACATCGGCCGCTTCGTCTACATGAAGTACCAGCAGCGCTTCTGATCCATCGCGCTGTGACATGAAGCACCAGGACCACGGCCCTTCGGGGCCGTGGTTTTTTGTTGGCCGCAGCGCCCCTGCGGTGGCCGGCGCCCCCGTCATCTGACGGTCGCAAAGCGGTCATGTCGGCTACATCGCCAGGCCCGAGCATGCCGGAAACCGGGAGGCCCGCCATGCGCTATGCCATCGTCACCGAGACCTATCCGCCGGAAGTCAACGGCGTCGCCCTCACCGTACAGGGCCTGGAGCAGGGTCTGCGTGCAGCCGGACACGAGATCGACCTCGTCCGCCCCCGCCAGTCCACCGAAGCGCTGGATTCGGCACCCGGCACCTTGCTGGTTCCCGGCGCTGCCCTGCCCCGCTACCCCGGCCTGCGCTTCGGCCTGCCAGCCCCGATCCGGCTGGGCCGCCATTGGCAGAATCAGCGCCCTGATGCGGTCTACATCGCCACAGAAGGTCCACTCGGCTGGTCGGCACTGCGTACCGCACGCCGCCTCGGCATTCCGGTCGCCAGCGGCTTCCACACCCGCTTCGACGAGTACCTGCCCGACTATGGCGTGGCATGGCTGCAGGCCGCGGCCATGCGCTGGATGCGCCGCTTCCACAACCAGGCGGACGCTACCCTGGTGCCGACCCGCGAACTACAGCAGTTCCTCGGCGAACAGGGCTTCGAACGCGTGCGCCTGCTGGCCCGTGCGGTGGACAGCCAGCAGTTCGATCCGGGCCGGCGCGACCCTGCACTACGCGAGGAATGGGGCGTGGATGGCAACGGCCTGGTGGCGATCTATGTCGGCCGCATTGCTGCCGAGAAGAACCTCGGCCTGGCGGTGAAGGCATTCCGCCGCCTGCAGCAGATCCGGCCCAAGGCACGCTTTGTATGGGTGGGTGACGGCCCGGCCCGCGAGAAGCTGGCACATGAAAATCCCGATTTCATCTTCTGTGGCATCCAGCGCGGCGATGCGCTGGCCCGCCACTTCGCCAGCGGCGATCTGTTCCTGTTCCCCAGCCGCAGCGAGACATTCGGCAACGTGACTCTGGAAAGCATGGCCAGCGGTGTGGCCACCGTGGCCTTCGACTACGGCGCCGCGCGTGAGTACCTGCGCAACGGCGAGAACGGCGCAGCGGTGGACAGCGACGAGCAGTTCATCGAGGCCGCCGTGCAACTGGCCGCCGATGACGCGAAACGCCACGAACTGGGCGGCAATGCTGCACGCGCGATGAAGCGATTGCATCCACAGCAGGTGGTGGCCGAGTTCGATGCGTTGCTGGCCGAGCTTGCGCAGTCGCGGAGGAGCGGCCATGCGCACCACGCCGCTTGAACTGCTGGCAGGGCGCGAGGCGCGCTTGTGCCGGCGGGCGAACCATTACTGCCGGCGCCGCCGCGTGCGCCGCCTGTTCTCGGTCATCAGCCGTCTCGGCGATGGCGTGTTCTGGTATGTGCTGATGGCCGCGCTGGTGGTGCTGGATGGCTTCGATGGCCTGCGCGCCTCGGTGCACATGGCCGCCACCGGCCTGGCCGCATTGCTGCTGTACAAGGGCCTCAAGCGCTGGACGCGGCGCCCGCGGCCTTACGCGGCCGACCTGCGCATCCGCGCCTGGGTGGCGCCGCTGGACGAGTTCAGTTTCCCCTCCGGGCACACCCTGCACGCGGTGTCGTTCACCATCGTGGCACTGGCCTACTACCCGTGGCTGGCACCGCTGCTGGTGCCGTTCACCTGTGGCGTTGCGCTGTCGCGGGTGGTCCTGGGCCTGCACTATCCTTCCGATGTGCTCGCTGCCACGGGCATCGCCGTCCTGCTGGCTTCGGCCAGCCTGACCTGGCTGCCGCTGCCGGTGTAGCCCAGGGATCAGATCGCTTTTCCGCCGGAAAGGGATCCGACCCCGCCGCTCCCGCGGCGCTACCATCATCATTGATGGCCTAGAATGCAGGCATGACCACGTTGTTCATTTCCGACCTGCACCTGGACCCCAGCCGTCCGGAGATCACCGACCTGTTCCTGCGCTTCCTGCGCGAGCAGGCGCCCGGCGCCGATGCGCTGTACATTCTCGGCGACCTGTTCGAGGCCTGGATCGGCGACGACACGCCCTCTCCGGCCGCCGATGCGGTGGCCGATGCGTTGAAGGTGCTGTCCGACAGCGGCGTGCCCGTGTACTTCATCCGCGGCAACCGCGATTTCCTGCTTGGCGAGGATTACGCGCGCCGTGCCGGCCTGCGCATCCTGCCCGACCCGTGCGTGATCGAGCTGTACGGCCGCCCGGTGCTGCTGCAGCATGGTGACCTGCTGTGCACCGATGACATCCCCTACCAGCAGTTCCGTGCGCAGACCCGCGACCCGGTGTTCCAGGCGCAGTTCCTGTCGCAGCCGCTGGCCGCACGCATCGCCTTCGCGCAGAAGGCGCGCGAGGCCAGCCAGGCCCGCCAGTCGGAAATGAAGCAGGGCGATCGCGCGCAGTTCGAGACCGTCACCGACGTGGCCCCGTCCGAAGTCGATGCAACCTTCGTCCGCCACGGCGTGGACACCATGATCCACGGTCACACGCACCGCCCGGCGATCCACACGCTGCAGGCCGGCGGGCGCGCCTGCACCCGCATCGTGCTGGGCGACTGGTACGAACAGGGCTCGGTGCTGCGCGTGGATGCCAGTGGCTGGTCGCTGGATACCCTGCCCCGCGGGTAATTCCCGCCGGCAGGAAATCCGCGGCCGCACAAGGCGGCCGCGGACAGTACAGACTCAGCGGAAGGCCGCGATGGTGGCCTTGGTGTTGACCAGCACGCGCTGGTTGTCGGCGGTACTGGCGTTGCCCATCGGGATGCCGTTGTAGCTGATGTTCGGGTTGGACCAATAGTTCAGGCGCGGGCAGCTGCGGGTGCAGTTGTAGGCCATGATCGTGCGCCAGCCGGTGCCGCTGGACGGCTCATAGCGGTAGCCGTGGCCATAGGCGTAGGGCGATGTGCTCGGGTCGGTGGCGATGTCATGCCGCGCGCTCTGCAGGTGGCCGATCTCATGCGCGAATGAGTAGTAGCCGGTCGCGCAATCCCAGTACACCGCCGCGAACGCCGTCGACGCGGTCGAGCCGATCCCCGAGGCCAGGCCGCAGTAGGCACTGTTGTTGATCAGCAGCACGCCGACATCGGCCGCGGTGGTGTTGCGGCTGGTGTGGATGCTGTCCATGTAGCCGTCGCTGGTGCCACGGAAACGCGACAGGTCGGTGGTGAAGTTGCCGGACTCGCTGTAGTTGGTGGTCTCGTAACCGGCCAGTTGCAGCGTCAGGCCGACATTGCTGTTGCCGTAGCCCTGGTTGGACTCGGCTACCGCCAGCTGCACCAGCGACTGCATGTTGCCACCATAGGCGGCGACGGCGGCATTGGTCGCCACCACCAGCACACGGATGGTCGCCGGCGTACCGGACGAAGCCTGCGCGATGCCGATGCGATCGTTGTTGCCCATCGGGATCTTCGGCAGCTGGTTGTAGTCGGCCGGATGGTCGGCCGGCATCCGCGATTCATCCACTTCCACCAGCACGTGGCGGTTGCCCAACGGGCGCAGGCGATACAGCTTTCCCTCCTTGCGGATCGAGCCGGTGATGGTGTCGCCCGAGCGCACCAGGATCAGCGAATTGCCGGGGTCGTCCTGGCCGTTGGAGGTGGCCGCGGTCAGCTTGTCCGAGGGCGAACGGAACTGGCCGTACCAGATGCTGCCCCCATCGGGCAGTGCTTCGACCCTGCTGCGCACCGCCTGCACCCGCTGGCCGAGCAGTTCGAATTCCAGCTGCGGTTGTGCAGTGGCGGCTGCATCGACACGCACTTCCTGTACCGTCGCCGTGGACGGGGTGGCCAGCAGCTTGCCCAGTGCGGGCTCGCTGTTTGCCGATGCGCGGCTGATGACCGTCACCGGCTCGAACAACGGTGCCGCATGCGCGGCCGCTGCCACCGACAAACCCAACACCAGGCCACCTGCCGCTTTGCCAATCGATCTGGACAACATTGCGTCGCTCCTTGAATGATGTGAACAGCGTTGATGCAGCACGACCCGGTTTGCCGGGTCTGGCCATATGGCCTGCGCGGGGCGTGTGAATTCAATAGGCGAGAGAAGTGAAAATCAGGATTTGTGATCGACCGCATCTGGGTTAAGTAAGGTCAAAAGCGTCACTACACGTCGCCAATACACCGCTTTCGCGCTACCGTGACGCAGCCACGACGGGGAATGCACATGGCACCATCGCTGGACACGGACGAAGATGTCGGCTTGCTGCGGATCGGGCTGTTCTTCGATGGCACCCGCAACAACGCACACAACCTGGCCCGTGGCAGGCCCCAGCCGCCGCAGCCGCGCCCGGCGCAGCTGCGTGCGGATGACGATTCGACCTACCAGAGCCGGTTGACCAGCAGCTACGACAATGGCCTGACCAACATCGCCCGCCTGCAGCAGCTGTACCCGGACAGCCGCAGCGGGACATCGGCGCGCCCCTCCCTGTCGATCTACGTGGAAGGTGTCGGTACCCGCGATGACGCCGACGACGACCTGATCGGACTGGCGTTCGGCATTGGCGCCAGCGGTGTGCGCGCCAAAGTGCAGCGGGCGCTGCAGGTGCTGCTGCCGGCGGCACTGAGTGCACTCGCTACGCGCTGGCAGCGACCACTGCGTGGCGTGCAGCTGGATCTGTTCGGCTTTTCACGGGGTGCGGCCGCCGCGCGCGATGTGGCCAACCAGTTGCAGGCCTGGGATCGCACCCGCTGGCGGCAGCTGTTGCAGGCCGCTGGCCTGTCCTGCACAACGGACTTCGCCCCGGCCGATCCGCCGCTGCGCTTCATCGGCCTGTTCGACACGGTGGTTGCGGTCAGCGGTGGCCGTGCCGACGAACAACCTCATCTCGCGCTGCATGCAGGCGTTGCCAGGCAGGTGCTGCAACTGAGCGCGCGTGACGAGCATCGCCAGCACTATCCATTGACCAGCGTGGCGCCAGCGTTCACCGAGATCGCCCTGCCCGGCGTACACGCCAACATCGGCGGCGGCTACAACCAGCTCGAAGAAGGGCCCAAGCTGCTCAGTCGCCCGCGCCGGCAGCTGCTGCGCCGCGCGAGCGTGGCCGAGTACCAGACGCCACCGCTGGCGATCCTGCAGGCGACCACGGCCTACGCCGAGGCACAGGCCGACGCCGAGCGCTGGCGGCAGCAGTTGGGCCTGGACGAAAAGGAAGTCTGGGTGGATGTCTGGCACCAGTGGCAGCAACAGCGTCGCGCCGGCAGCCGCAGCGTACTGCTGTCACCGGTGCTGTACGTGACGGCCGCCGTGGTGTTGCGCCGGCGCATCGACTGGCGCTACCAGCTGATCGCGCTTCAGGTGATGCAGCAGCATGCCATCGATGCCGGCGTGCAATGGACGGCCAATGCCAACGCAGTCCCCGGCTGGGAGCTGCCGTCCGCCCTGCAGCCCATCGCACGACGACTGGTGGCCGGACAGCCACTGACGCAAACCCAGGAGGCGCTGTTGCGGCGGCGTTACCTGATGCAGTCGGCGCACTGGAACTTCGACGCGCTGGGCGACACCGCACTGACCTACGCTGCCGACGCCGGCGTCAGCGAGCTGCCGTATCGGCCCGGCCCCGGCCTGTTCTACATCAACCGGCCCACCGTGGATGGCAAGCGCGTGGTGCTGCCGAACGCATGAAAGAGGGGACGGAGGGATCAAGTCGTTTTGGCACAAACGACTTGATCCCTCCGTCCCCTTTTCTTCAACCGGCCTGTTCGACCAGGTTGGCCAGCTCATCGGCGTCGAAGCCGGCCAGCAGGCGCGCTTCCATGTTGAACGGCCCATGCAGGTAGCCGCCGGCGTACTCCACCAGCAGCTCCTTGAAACGCGCGCGCGGCTCGACACCGGCGCGGTCGCAGTACCAGCGATACCAGCGCGAACCGGCGGCAACATGCGCTACTTCCTCACGCAGGATCACCTCCAGCACATCGGCGGTTTCGCCATCGCCGACATTGCGCAGCTTCTCGATCATGCCCGGGGTGACGTCAAGGCCACGCGCTTCCAGCACGCGCGGCACCAGCGCCATGCGCGCCAGGCCGTCATGCGCGGTCTTTTCGCACATTTCCCACAGACCGTTGTGTGCGGGGAAATCCGCATAGTCGTGGCCATGCACCTGCAGGCGCTCGCGCAGCAGCATGAAATGCCGCGATTCGTCATCGGCACAGCTGACCCAATCAGCATGGAACGCCGACGGCAGGCCCCGGAACCGGTACACCGCGTCCCAGGCCAGGTCGATCGCGTTGAGCTCGATATGGGCAATCGCGTGGATGAAGGCAGCCCGCCCTTCCACGCCGCCCAGTCCACGCCGTGGCACCTCGCGCGGATGCACCAGCACCAGTCGTCCCGGACGACCCGGCATGCAGATCGGATCCGGCGGCGGCGCATCCGCGGCCACCTTCAGGCGACCGGCACGGAACGCGGCCGCATACGCCCGGGTCAATGCGACCTTGCGCAGCGGATCGGCTTCAGCCAGGCACTGCTGCGCAGCGCGCAGCAGGTCGCCACCAACGTCGGGCACATCCACCACGCCTGATCCTCAGGCGCGACGCTTGTGCTTGGCATCGTCCGAACGCAACTGCTGGATGCGCTCGAAGTAGCCCGGCTCGATACCGGTCGGGTAGTGGCCGTTGAAGCAGGACGAATCGAAGCTGCGCAGCGCCGGGTTGCCTTCGCTCACCGCCGCTTCCATGTCTTCCAGGTCCTGGTAGATCAGCCAGTCGCAGCCCAGGTGGGCCTCGATCTCTTCCACCGTGCGGTTGTGCGCGACCAGCTCTTCGGCCGCCGGCATGTCGATGCCGTAGATGTTCGGGTAACGCACCGGCGGCGCGGCGCTGGCCAGGTAGACCTTGCGCGCGCCGGCATCACGGGCCATCTGCACGATCTGCTGGCTGGTGGTGCCACGCACGATCGAATCGTCCACCAGCAGCACCACGCGGTTGCGGAACTCCAGGTGGATCGGGTTGAGCTTGCGGCGCACCGACTTCACGCGTTCACCCTGCCCCGGCATGATGAAGGTGCGGCCGATGTAGCGGTTCTTGATGAAGCCTTCGCGGTACTTCACCCCGAGCACATTGGAGATCTCCAGCGCGGCATCGCGCGAGGTATCCGGGATCGGGATGATGGTGTCGATGTCATGGTCCGGGCGCAGGCGCAGGATCTTCTCGCCCAGCTTGATGCCCATGCGCATGCGTGCCTTGTGCACCGAGACGTTGTCGATCATCGAATCCGGGCGTGCGAAGTACACGTATTCGAAGATGCATGGTGTGTGCTCGGCCGGCTCGGCGCAGATTTCCGAGAACAGCTCGCCGCGCGCGGTGATCACCAGCGCTTCGCCCGGCTGCACGTCACGCACGCGCTGGAAACCCAGCACGTCCAGTGCGGCCGATTCGGACGCCACGATGTACTCGTCGCCTTCTGCGTGGCTGCGCTTGCCCAGCACCAGCGGGCGGATGCCATGCGGGTCGCGGAAGGCCACCAGGCCCAGGCCCAGCACCACGCTGACCACTGCATAGCCGCCCTTGCAGCGGCGATGCACGCCGGCCACCGCGCGGATCGCGGCTTCCGGGCTGAGCTGGCGCTGCTGCTCCAGTTCGTAGGCGAACACGTTCAACAGCACTTCGCTGTCCGAATCGGTGTTGACGTTGCGCCGGTCCTGTTCGAACACCTGCTGGCGCAGCGCCTCGGTGTTGATCAGGTTGCCGTTGTGGGCCAGCGCGATGCCGTAAGGCGAATTCACGTAGAACGGCTGTGCCTCGTCCATGCCTTCCGAACCTGCCGTCGGATAGCGCACGTGCGCGATGCCGACGCTGCCTTCCAGCGTGGACATGGTACGGGCGTCGAACACATCGCGGACCAGGCCGGTGGCCTTCTGCACCCGCAGGCGGCTGCCATTGGCGGTGGCGATACCTGCCGCGTCCTGGCCGCGGTGCTGGAGAACGGTCAAGCCGTCATACAACTGCCCGGCGACGTTCTGGTTGCCGACGATTCCGACGATGCCACACATGGTGCGAGGTCTCCGCTGGGCTGTGCCCAGTTACAAGGAAGGTGGCCGTACCTGGCCGCGGTGGTCGCCGCGCCTGCGGTCGACATTGGCCGGATCGTCCGGCTCGATACTGTCCGGCAGTGCTGGGGCGTCCGGGCGCACTTCGGCCGGATCGTATGCATCGCCCTGTTCCGCTTTCGCAGGCCGCAGCCATCCGCTGCCTGCCACTACCTGGTTGAGGATGCCATTATCGCCTGCCGCGCCCGGCTTTCCCAACCCGGCGCCTGCGTTCTTCCCCAATTCCATCAATGCAGATGGGGACAGCATGTCGGTCGGCAAGGCCTTGGGCAGCATATCGGCGCCCGGTACCTGCCAGCGCGGCAGCTTCCCGTTCATCCAGGTCACGGCCGGATTCAGCACCGGGCGAACCGCCGAGCGCTTCCAGGAGGGCTCGGCGGTCAGCGGGGTGAAGCCGGCCAGCAGCACCAGGATCGCCGCGATCAGGCCACCTCGCACGGCCCCCAGTACACCGCCCAGCAACCGGTCCAGGCTGGTCAGCATGCTGCGGTGGATCATCGCCTTGATGACCATGCCGATCACCGCGACCACGATCATCACGCCGATGCCCACGCCCAGGTAGCCGCCGACGAAATGTTCGCCGCCAGGTGCGGCGGGCGCCGCCCACCAGCGCGCGGCATCGTTGCCGAAGGCGAAGGCCGCCCACGCGGCCAGCAGCCACGACAACGTGCCGATGACGATTCCCACGAAGCCACGCAGCATCCCGAGCAGGGTCGAGGCGGCGATCACGATCAGCAGCACCACGTCGATCATGGCGCCCCGCTCCTTCGGCGGCGCTGGCAACGGGCCTGCGCGTCGGTCATGGGTGCGGTCGGACCATGCCGGCGACGCCAACCTTGGCGGCGACCTGCGCCTTCAGCTGTTCGGCGTCAGCCCGGTTGGCCACCGGTCCGACACGGACGCGATGCAGGGTGCCCTTTTCGGTACGCACCTGCTCGACGAAGGCGCTGAAGCCGGCAGCACGGACCTTGTCACGCAGCGCATTGGCATCGCTGGCCTGACCGAACGCGCCCAGCTGCACGGCGAAGCCGACGCCGCTGGCCGCCGGTGCAGCCGGCGTGGTCGGTGCCGTCGCCGGCTTGCTGGCGGTGGCCTCCGGCTTAGGCTCGGGCTTCGGGGCTTCGGGCTTCGGCGCCGGCTTCGGCGGCTCGGGCTTGGCCGCCGGAGTGGCCGTCGCAGTCGGCGGCAGGCTTTCGCTGCGCACCGGGTTGCTGCTGGCGGACGGCGAGGTGGCTGCGGACGGGGTACTGGCACTTGGCGTAGCCGGTGCCGGTGCCGGTGCCGGGGTAGCTGCCACAGGGGCGCTGCTGCCCGTTGCGGCATCCAGGGTGATCACTTCGGCCTTCACATCGGCGCGGATCTTCACCGCCTGCAGCCGGGCCGCCTCGGCCTGTGCACGGTCGGCATACGGCCCCACGCGCACACGCCATGCCTGACGGCCGTTGATGGTAGTCGCTTCTGCGAAGCCCGGCAGCTGCGAGCGCTGCAGGTAGGCGATCACGGCATCGGCGTCGGCCTTGCTGCCGTATGCGCCGAAAGTGACGGCGTAGTTGCCGGCGGCAACCGCCGGGGACGTGTCCACGGTCGGTGGCGTGGCCGGCGTGGCGGCTTCCTGCAGCGGCTTGGCCTGCCCGGTCTGCAGGCCGGTAGCCCCACCGGCCGGGGCCACCAGCGGCAGTTCACGGGTTTCGAACTGGCCCTCGGCCGGTGCATCCGGCGCGGCGATCGGCACCGAGGCCACGCCGCTGTCCGGTGCAGGCCCCTTGACCAGCATCGGCAGGAAAATCACGGCCAGTGCAACCAGCACGATGGCACCAATCAGACGCTGTTTCAGAGGCGTATCCACGTGAGGCGGCAACTGTCCGGAGGTTGCGGTCGATTATACGGGTGCCGGACCGGACGGCGTCGGGATTGGCTGAACGTGGCTCAGGCGCTGCCCTGCAACCACTGCAATGCGGCGGCAGCGGTATGGAAGGAGCCAAACACCAGTACGCGGTCACCGCGCTCGGCCCGGGCCAGTACCTGCGCCAGCGCCTGTTCGACCGAAGCGGCCAGCTGCGCGCTGCCAGCAGCGGTCTCGGCCAGGCGCGCCTGCAACTGGTCGGCACTCTGGCCACGCGGGCCGTCCACGCCGGCAAGGGTCCACTCGGCAACCACGCCCTGCAATGCCTGCACCACACCCACCGCGTCCTTGTCCTGCAATGCGGCATACACCGCCAAGGTGCGCCCGGCCGACGCCTCGGCCTTCAGCGCGCGCGCCAGCTGGCCCGCCGCCTGCGGGTTATGCCCGACGTCGACGCGGATCTGCACACCGCCACGCTCGAACGCCTGCAGGCGGCCCGGAATGCGCGCCGCCGCGATACCGGCGGCCC